>MGRM01000028.1 GCA_001798185.1 Deltaproteobacteria bacterium RIFCSPHIGHO2_02_FULL_44_16
CGCAGAGGACCATGCCCTTGGGCATGGGTGAATGCGGCTGTTGCGCGCGAAGCGCGTGATGTTCAAGTGCCACGCGCTTGCGCGTGGGTATCTACTTGCAAAGTCTTATTATGTCATTGCGAGGAGTCCCCCACGAATCTTGGGGGACGACGAAGCAATCTCCTGCAGATAGTGTTTTCAGGAGATCGCCACGCTCTTCGAGCTCGCGATGACAACTTTATGAGTAGACCTTAAAGAGTTTTCAGAATTTTTTCAAAGGAAAGAGGCAACGCACTGGTAAACTCACATGTTTCACCTGACTCTGGATGTTTGAAAACGAGTCGAGAGGCATGCAAGAGATGATGATCAAGCTTCAACGTCTCTTCAGCTCTCCTTTTCGGATTTTGATAGAGTCGGTCTCCTGCAAGTGGATAGCCATCAGAGGCAAGATGAACGCGAATTTGGTGTCGAACTCCAGTTGAGATGTTTATTTCCAACAACGTATGATCACCATAACGTTTGAGAGTTCGATATTCCGTATGTGCAGGGCGTCCCTTGTGAGAAAGGATCATCTTTTTCTTTTTTCGAGGGTGATGCACAATCGGACGCTCTATCTCACCTTGCTTGGGAGGATTTCCAACAACAAGCGCCAGATATTCTTTATGGATTTTCCCTTTTGAAAATTGTTCACGCAAATTTTCATAAGCATCTTTTGTTTTTGCAATGATGAGAAGACCAGAAGTGTCATTATCAAGTCGATGAACGAGACCGAAATCGGGCAATGGAGAATTCGTAAGCTTCAGAAGATCAACAAGCGTTGGCGAAACGCCATCTTTTTCCGGAAGACAAGGAACGCCAGCAGGCTTTTCAATCACCATCAGTGAGGCATCTTCGAAAATTATGTTTGGTTTTGCCGGCATTGGAGCTGCAGATCTGCATGCGTAATATGGAAACGATCGTGAAGAATATCTTGTGCACGGTGACGAAGAGAATCTGCAACCGAGAGAGGCATGTCAGCTAAATCAAGATGAGCGGTCATGACATACATATTTTTTGTCAGTTCCCAGATATGTATATGATGAACGTTCTGAATTTCAGGAATTTTCTGTATGAGCGTTTTTCTGATGGTTTCGGGCGAAAGATTTTTGGGCGTTGATTGCAAGAGGACATGCACAGCATCGCGAATGAGTCCAAACGACCAATAGGCAATGACAAGTGCGATAAGAACAGAAGCAATGGGATCAGCTGCGGTCCATCCAGTGAAATGAATGATCAGAGCGGCAATCACCACACCCACTGATGAACCAAGATCAGAAAGGACATGCAGAAATGCTCCTTTGGCATTGATGTCATCTTCCACGATACGATGGAGGATCAGCGCCGTTACTCCATTGACCACAAGCCCGATGACCGCGATCACAAACATGGGTGTCGATTGTATAGCTTCTGGAGTGATGAAACGTTTGTAGGCTTCGTAGATGATCCAAAAGACAATGAGAAGAATGGTCATGCCATTGACAAGTGCTGCGAGAATTTCAGCGCGATAGAGTCCAAAACTTCTCTCTTCCGTTGCCGGTTTCATGGAGAGGATGACCGCTGTATAGCTGATGGTGAGCGCAAAGAGATGGGTGAACATGTGTCCTGCATCGGAAATGAGAGCCAAGGACCCCGTCCACCATCCGCCGAGAGCTTCGAGAATCATGGTCATTGCGGTAATGGCAATGGAAATCAGAAAACGCTGTTTTTTCATGTGAGCGACTGGATCGTCCGTGCGTTCGCCGACGGCGATACATTCAACATGGCGTTTCCCATCTTCAGTGTGGTGGTGAAAATCGTGCATCACGCTATCATGCCCTCAAGAGGGTCAACGAATCAAGATGAAGTTCATAAAGATTTTTCGTTGCTTCCTTTTCTTAAATCATTCACATGTGAGGGTATGAGTCAAAAACGTCTTGCAATTGTGCTTTCTGGTGGGGGCGCGCGTGGCGCCTATGAAGCAGGGGTCATTCATTATATTCGAACCATGCTTCCAGCTCATGTCAGGGAGCGGCATTTTGATATTCAATGCGGCTCTTCTATCGGCGCGATCAATAGTTGTTTTATGACCGCCATGGCGCACGATCCTGAAGCCCAAGGAAAAGAGATTCGACATTTATGGGAACGCGTACGCGAAGAAGATGTGTATCGTCGCGATCCTCAGGCGTTACTCGGCTTTCTCTCCAAAACAGGTCGTGGTGTCGTGACGAATCTTTTTATGGGCGCGCGACGATCCAATCATTTTCACGGATTTTTAGATACCTCTCCACTCCTTCCTTTTTTGGAGAGAATTATTCCATGGCAAATGATTTCAAAAAATATTGCCAACGGTCTAGTGAAAGCTCTTTCGATTGTGGCGACCAATGTTTTTACCGGAAAAATGGAACTCTTCATCGAGAAACAACCACAGATCGAATACACCGGCGAATATCTCACGCACATGACACAGGTCACAGCTCTTCATGTGATGGCATCTTGTGCTATCCCCGTTGTTTTTCCCTCCGTGCTTGTCGATGGCGTGGCGTATATTGATGGCGGTTTACGTCTGAATACCCCGATGTCTCCGGCCATTCAACTCGGAGCTGATTCGATTCTCATTATTGGTCTTCACCACAAACTTGCTCGGGGTGAGCATTTGCCAGAGCATGGAGAAAAAGGGGTGCAACCTCCGCTGGGACAAATTGTGGGTCGTGTCATGAACTCTATTTTTCTGGATCGTACGCAATATGACATCGAACAATTGGAACGCATCAACCGCATTGTCGATTGGTCGATAAAACTTTATGGTGACCGTTATCTTGAAGATTTGAATCACATGCTTCAGCGAGAAAATATTCGAGGAGATATTGCCGATCGTGGACTCAAGCGCATTACTGCGCTTCGCATGCTTCCCTCAGAAGATATTGCCGAACTTTTTAATCGTTACTATCAGATGCGTCGGCGCACACGGCTCACCACGTTTGAGCGCGTGATGATGCGCATTCTCGATATCGATCCTGCGGGGAGCACCGATTTTCTTTCCTATATTAGTTTCCGCCCAGATTATCTCAAAGCGCTCCTCGATCTCGGTTTTGAAGACGCTCGCACACATCACGACAAACTCGTCAGTTTCTTGGAGCAGTGATTTTACAACTCGTCGTATCAGAATTTAACGTGGTAAGTATTTTAAAATTTCTTGATCGAGATGAACTGCTGAAGATCGAAGAGCTTGTTTCCATTTTTTCCCTCGCCTCTCAGCTTCTTTCCAAGCTCTTTTTAAAGATGTGCTATCTTCTTCTCCAAGCAGGGCAATAAGTTGAGATGCTTGATGAAGATCTTTGGTGCGTTTTGCTTGGTCCGTGATCGATCTTCTGGTGGCTACAATCAACTTATGAATGGCAAATCGTGCCGGATGAGGAACAGTCACCGGAATTCCGCCACGAGGTCCCATCAGAAGAGCCCGGACAATATCTTCGATTAAAAAATCGAGAAAAGAGAGAGCGAGAACTTCGCTGTCGATAAGTTTTGGTATGGTGATAATTCCTTTTGGACGACCACGCTGAGGAGTGAGGAGATCGATGCGAATGCCGTGCGGATCAATATAAGAACTTGCAGGGTCAGAGTGGATCAGTTGCGGAATTTCTCGAAAAGGAAATCCATATTTGGTGAGATAGTGACGAAGATTGAACGGTTCTTGTGGAAGAATCTCGATTGTTGGATCAAAGACAATATCAACATCGTTTGTCTTGAGGGTGGCATTATCAAAGATGGCTCCAAGCATTCCCGTATATGTTTGAAATGCAAGAGATCCAACAAGAACACCGCTTCCATCAATGATATTTGCTTCTGAAAGACACTGAACAACATTGGCCATTCTTGCATCAAGTTTTGGGATTCCGCCCCTTACGAGCATCGAAGCCTGACGGTCCTCACGTTCACGGTGCACTTTAAGAAGTTTTGTTATTTCACGTCGCTCTTGTCGCGATTGTTCGATCAAAGAGTTTTTTTTGGGATCAGCTGGTCCAACGTAGATTTGTTTTGTCTGACCATCTTCGTAAGACTGGGTGTACCAGTATATTTTTCCTTTAATGGTTTTTTTGACATAGCGAGGAATGGCATTTAGTTTTGGTTCTAATGATGCACGGGCAAAACAGGTCTCTTGGAATTCAGAAAAAAGGGTCCTGGTAGCAAGATCGAGTCGCATGGTTAGTTATACGTTAACATAGGGTATTTTCAAAAATCAACGTATAACTCATATTCAAGAGAATATTTATATTTCAATGGGTTATGGAGTCAAACGCATAATCATTCTCGGAAACGGAATGGTTTCACGAATGTGATGTGTTCCGCAGATCCAGCCGGTGAGACGTTCAAGACCATAGCCAAAACCAGAGTGGGGAACAGAGCCATATTTGCGCAGATCAAGATACCATTCAAACGCTTCGCGTGGAAGACCGTGTTCTTTGATGCGCGCTGCAAGCATTTCATAATCATCTTCACGCTGACTGCCGCCAATAATTTCACCAAATCCTTCAGGAGCTAACATGTCAGCACAAAGCACATAGTTCGAATCTTTTGGATCACGCTTCATGTAAAACGCTTTCACGTTTGCAGGATATTTTTCGACAAAAAGAGGTTTGGTCATTTTCTCGGTGAGCATCGTTTCATCAGCTGCACCAAGATCGCTTTCGTGCGAAATTTCACTCCCCTGTGCGCGTAATTTTTTGACAACATCCGTATGTGTCATGCGTGGGAAAGGAGGAGTGACATCTTCAAGCGGCTGAGTGTTGCGTTCGAGCATTTCAAACTCTGATTTGTTTTTTTCAAGACATCGTTTGACGATATGTGAAATGAGTTGCTCTTGAATCTCCATGTTTCCCTGATGTTCTACAAATGCCATTTCCGCATCCATCATCCAGAACTCAGTCAAATGTCGTCGAGTCTTCGACTTCTCAGCTCGAAACGTCGGACCAAAATCAAACACGCGCCCGTGCGCTGCTATTGCAGCTTCGATATAGAGCTGCCCTGATTGGGAGAGATAGGCTTTGCCCAAGTCAAAATAGGGAACTTCAAAGAGAGTGGTCGTTCCTTCGCATGCAGCTGGGGTTAAAATCGGAGCGTCGATTTTAATAAAATGATTTTTTTCAAACCATTCGTACGTTGCATAGATAATGGTATTGCGCACACGCTGGATTGCCCATTGCTTTGGTGAGCGAAGCCAAAGGTGACGTTGATCGAGCAGAAAATCAGGTCCATGTTCTTTTTTTCCAATCGGATATTCTTCTGCGATGTGGACAATTTTCAGATCACGCACTTGTACTTCGTATTCTTCTTTTTTGGGATGTTTTGTGACTTCACCACTGACAATGACAGACGACTCAAGTGTCAGACGGTTGGCATCAGTCCAGATTTTTTCAGGAACCTCTTTTTGTACGACAATGCCTTGCGTGAAGCCACTTCCATCGCGAAGCTGAAGAAAGGTAATTTTTCCAGAAGAGCGAAAATTATAGACCCATCCCTTGATCGTGACTGTTTTGCCAACATGTTGTGAAAGATGGGTGATCAAAACATCCATAGTAGCTCCGAAAGAAAGCGCTATTGCTAGCAGGCTTATAAAAGAGTGTAAAGATGAAGCACTCAATTTTCCCCTTGAGCTTTCAGCATAAATCAGGTTTTCAGAAATGAGAGGTTATTTCAAAATATTTATTGTTTGCGGGTCCTGCCGCCTGCGGCATTCCGGCGTCACCCCCAATTAATTATCTCTTTTGAAATAACCTCTTATTCTCAAGGAGAAAAATTATGTTCACATTACGATTTCGAGTTCTGGCGACAATGATTCTGCTGGCTGCGGCAACGCGATTACTTCCACATCCTCCGAATTTTGCACCGATTACGGCGATGGCCCTTTTTGGCGGCGTCTATTTTGAAAAACGTTGGCACGCTTTTCTGGTTCCTTTTGTGGTGATGATCTTCAGTGATCTCATTATCGGATTTCATCCGACGATTTTATTTGTCTACGCTTCTTTTGCTTTGATCATTTTGATTGGACTTTCACTCCGTAAACAAATGACGCTCATTCGCACCGCGAGTGCGATGCTCGGTTCTTCCATTCTTTTCTTTTTGATCACCAATTTCAGTGTTTGGCTCATGTATGAAACCTATCCGAAAACACTCGCAGGACTTATCACTTGCTATGTCGCGGCCATCCCCTTTTTCCACAACTCCCTTGTCGGAGATCTCTTTTATAGTACCGTTCTCTTCGGCGGATTTGCGCTGGCACAGCGATTCAAACCGAGTCTTTCAGTTGAGAGATCAATCGAAACAATCCACTAAATTGATTTTTTTGCGGTCATCCTGAGTAGATACCCACGCGCAAGCGCGTGGCACTTGAACATCACGCGCTTCGCGCGCAACAGCCGCATTCACCCATGCCCAAGGGCATGGTCCTCTGCGCGCGGGGTGGAGTTCAGATGGGGGTTGTCAGGGGGAGAGCAGGATCCCCCCCCTGACGTTAGCGAGCGTCGGGTTCACCCCGCGCGGGCGAATAGAGTGAAGGATCCCGTGTCATTCTCGGGATTCTTCACTACCCTCAGAATGACAAATTCAAAATCAAGAGCAAAATATAAATCGCAACATTCCTTGTTTTTAGTCGATAAAGAAAAGGAGAGGGGGCTTTGATAAGGTTTTTTGATGACAACTTTACTCTCAAAGAATGCGAACCATTTGATTTTTCGATTGAATGTTGACGGAGATCGTCAACTCTCTTCGGAAGAAATCGACATGCTCGCGACAACTGCGATGGCTCTTTCAGAAGAGCTTGATCTGCCACCGCTTGAATCGCTTCAACTTTTTCTCGCTTCCCATGCGCTTATCGATAAGGTCAGAATACGACTGGGATTGTCACGTTTTCAACCGCTTCCTCTTGAGGAACTTCAGCGCGATGTGGAAAATATTGATACTCTACCAATGTTTTCTCAACTCTTTCCAGGAGGAGAGACAATTGCCGTGGCAAGCATGATAAGTGGCGCAGCCATCAGTTTCCCGGAATTGTTGGATCTCTCTTTGGAAAACATGCCTGAAGAAGAAATTTTTTCTGTATGGGGTATTGATGTCGGGGCTTTTTTCGCTGGCATTGTTATCGATGTTCCGCGCGAACTTTTTCTTCTTCCGGGAAGGGTGATCTATCGCTCACTTGGATGCACCAATTCCTTTCATGATCTCGATCCTTCTCTGAGCAAATGTTATACGAATAATTGGAAGCGAACAGAAGTTTTTGAAAGTCACTTTGCTCGTGTTCCATTTGCCCTTGTCGATTCTATATCGCAAACCGTTGTTCGTCTTTTAGAAGTAACGGAAGAACTCGCGTCAGGACTTGCCTATCAATTTGGTCTTTCATCTCTGGTTTATGGAATGACACAAGGATGGATTGGAAAGCCGGCGCCACAGACAGAACGTGAATGGGGAACATTTACCGGTGGATTAGGACTCGCGACCGCAGGCTTACGTGCAAGTGTACTCAAAGGAAATAAAATCAATGGAGAATCGACTTTAAAAAAGACGAATATTGGTCATGAAGATTTATTTCCTTTTACAAGAGAGTTATTAGAAGCATTTAAAGATCACCTTGCACATGGTCGTCTCGATGAAGCAAAAGCGATGCTTGCTGAACTTGAATCAAATTCGAAAACTCCATCTGAAATATTTACTGTATATACTTTAAGAGGAGAAATTTTTTTTCGAGAAGGGAAAGTTGCGGAAGCGATTGTTCTTCTTGAAGAAGCGGAACGAGTTGGTGCAGAAGGTGGACAACATTTTTTTGCCTGTCAAACGGCGAAAGTTCTCGCAGAGCGCTATGCTCTTGAAGGCAATGGCGAAGCCGCTTTCGCTGCTTGGAAACGAGCCTATGAACATGCGGTCAAATCAGAACAGACGAATGTGATTGCGAATAACGGTATTCTTTATGCGCACGAACTTCTTGACCGAGGGTTGGCTGATATTGCTGTGGAAATCCTCGATCATATTGCTCCGGCTGCTAAAGAGACAGGAGGAGGAATTTTTGCTCAATATTTACTGACGCGCGCAGAACTTCTTTTCCTTCAGGGTCAAATACGTGAAGCTGTTGTCGTCTTGCGGGACGGTCTCAACGCCATTGAACGAGCATCACATCAGGTCAAAGGGAATTATTTTCTTCAATATGCGAAGGCACTCTATTTGGCAGGAGATCTTGAAGGAGCATTAAGATATGGAAGAATAGCTGAAGAGTTCCTTGAAGCAAACGGTGAAGCTGTGAGCTTGGCCGCACGACAAGCACAAATACAAGCCCTTTGTGATCTTCGTCGGCCACAAGAGGCCAGGAGAGCTTGGGAAGCAACTCAAGCAGCAATTGTACGTTTCTATAAAGGTCGTGAAATACCAGAAGCATTGAGACAACCAATTGTTCAAACCGAGGCAATGATCAATGAAATTGTTGGATATGCAACGGGAGATGTTATGATGTTGCGACGCGCACGGAATGCTTATGCAGCTTTAGGAGATCAAATTGGAGTGGCAAAAACACTTTGTTTCGAAGGAAAAGCTTTATTTAACCAAGGAATACCACTCGCTTCCATTGAGCCTCTTTTTGAAGCGATGCATATTGCTTTTCTCGAAACGACGAACCTTGAACTTGCTTCCTCTATCGCGAGGACATTTAACGAAGCATTGATTCAATTGGGATATGAACGTAGGATGCTGGATCCAGCGCTTGTTGCGAGAATGCTTGACACTCCTGAAATCTGGGAGAAGTTAATCGAACACGCTCAACCCGGAACTGTACAGATGTTAAGGGCAGAGCTTGCGATTGACGTGAAAAGATATGGGCTCGCATTACGGAACATAGAGGAAGTTCTAAGATTAGCAGAACAAGGAAATGTTTCTACGGAGATGTTTGTTATTGCAACCGGAGTTGGCATTTGGTTGCGAAGAGTTATTGGGGAAGCGCAATAAAACTCCACGCTAAACGTCGAACGTTATCCCCTGCGCCAGCGGTAAGTCCGTAGACCAGTTGATCGTATTGGTCTGACGGCGCATGTAGGCTTTCCAACTGTCAGAGCCGGATTCGCGGCCTCCGCCAGTCTCTTTCTCGCCGCCAAAGGCTCCCCCAATTTCAGCGCCACTTGTTCCGATATTAATATTGGCAATGCCGCAATCTGATCCCGCATGACTTAAAAATGTTTCGCTATTGATCACATTGGTGGTGAACATCGCGGAAGAGAGTCCTTGTGGAACATCATTGTGGATCTCAATGGCCTCTTCAAGTTTGTCGAATTCCAAAAGATAGAGAATCGGAGCAAAGGTTTCTTCTTTGATGATCTCCATTGTGTGATGTGCTTTCACGAGCGTTGGTTCGACATAACCTCCGCCAGGATAATTTTTTCCTTCAAGTTTTTTTCCGCCAAAAAGAATTTCTCCACCTTGAGTTCGAATGATTTCAAGCGCTTTTGTATATTGTCCCACAGCATCGAGATCGATTAACGGTCCCATGAGCGTATTTTTCTCAAGAGGATTTCCAATACGAACTTGTTGGTAAGCTTTTTGAAGTCGTGATGTGAGATATTTTGCGATTTTTTTCTGCATCAAAAGTCGTCGTGTGGAAGTACAGCGTTGTCCTGCGGTTCCAACGGCACCAAAGGTAATCGCGCGAGTGGCAAGATCGAGGTTCGCGTCATTCATGACGATGATAGCGTTATTTCCTCCGAGTTCTAAAAGAGAACGACCAAGTCGTCGTGCAACGACTTCGCCGACATAACGTCCCATACGACAAGAACCAGTTGCAGAGATCAATGGGACTCTACGGTCAGCAATAAGTGTTTCCCCGATTTCTTCATTCGTTCCGATCACGAGATTGAAAACGCCGGGGTAACCGGAATCCATCATGACTTCATTGATAATGTGTTGCACGGCGATCGCGCAAAGAGGAGTTTTGTGCGAAGGTTTCCAAATGACAGTGTCGCCGCAAATTGCCGCGATGAAAGCATTCCATGCCCACACAGCAACCGGAAAGTTAAATGCAGAGATGACTCCAACTGGTCCCAGGGGATGCCACTGTTCATACATGCGATGCAGTGGACGCTCACTGTGCATCGTGAAACCGTAAAGTTGACGTGAAAGACCGACCGCAAAATCAGCGATGTCGATCATCTCCTGAACTTCACCCTCACCTTCAGAAAGAATTTTCCCCATTTCTACGCTGACCAATTTCCCCAGAAGAGCTTTTTTCTCTCGAAGTTTATTTCCGATTTGGCGAATGAGTTCACCGCGCTGTGGCGCTGGTACCATCCGCCACCGTTTGAACTCGGCTTGCGCCGTTTCTATAATTTTTTTGTAATCTTTTTTTGTGGCCTGAGTTATAGAAGCAAGTGGAGAGCCATCAATAGGAGTTTTCGAGAGAAGCTCTGCCCCTGAGGTTTTAACCCAACTTCCTGCAAACGCTCCATGGTTTTTTTGATTGATTCCAAGTTCTTTGAGAAGAGTATTCATAGATCCCTCCTATCAGACTCCCATCTCTTTTCTGCAACCAGATACGCCGTAAGCGGCAGCTTGTCTTTTTGGACAATAAAATATTGTGGACATGCTTTTAACAGTTCCATCTGCTTTTGCGATGGTCGACCATGGGATTTTAATTCAAATGCGCATTCGTCAACGTAAACATCAATCTCGGCTTTAGACGTTTGACTGTAGAGATAGCTCGTTTCCATATCGTCAGCATATCGAAGGGTTTGAGCTACAAAGGCACATTCATCCAGATTGAACGAAGGCAAACTCTCTTCAAAGGTTCGACGGATCTGAAATCCAAGCGAGGAAAAGACGCGCGCAACAAAGGGATCGAGAGGATACATCTTCTTTTGTTTTGACGGGACAAATGTTTTTCGATGAATATCCATTTTTGGTAAAACTCGTAGAGAAAAATGATCTTCTTGCATATCCATAAGTGTTTTCACGGTATTGGCACTTTGAATATCCGTTCCTTTCCTTAAGACTTCATAATCAACACGGCTGTTCATGGTTTCCATGATGCGCCGACACAAGGCGGACAGAGATCGTTCCGGAGTGCGCACTTTGGACCATGTTCCCAGAAGCCAGTCGCGGTAAACGTTCCACACATAATCCGGGATGTTCTGTCGCTGTTTATAAAAACCGACAACCTGTGGAATACCTCCTGTTGTCAAATATTCATTCCAGGCTTTTTCCCAAGAGATGTTTTGTTCCTGCAACCAGCTTTGATTAAAATGATGATAATTGACATCGCGATATGGCAGCGCGAGATCGGGATAGAAGAAATCCATAAATTCCCGGAAATTCCAGGGTCGTAAAAAAATATTTTTTCCTTCTCCTTTTCGTCCGGGAAGTCTCTCGCCACTTTCCAATAAATATCTTGCTTCGCTTCCTGTACACCAGACGCGAACGGTTTGAAGTTTCCCTTCAGAATAGAGGGTACGAAGCGCAAGGTGCCAATCTGTTATCGATTGTACCTCATCCAGAACGAGCGTTGTCTTTCCCTGAAGAGAGGAAGAGAGATGCTGATAGAGATCTTTTTTATCGAGGATCACCGAACAATCAGTATAAATAAGAGTCTCTGAATCTTTCATCTGACTTAAAAAGAGCTTTAAACTCGATGTTTTTCCAACCTGCCTTGGACCGTAAAGAAGTGAAATGGTTCCAAAAGAAGTTTCAAAAATACTTATTGGTATTGAGGAATATTTCAATAAACCTTCTTTTCCCCATAAATCAAGCTCATTTTTGATGGCCGGATCATCAAATAATATATTGATATTATTATATGTTTTTAGATTATAATAAATCCTCATTTGTAATGAGGATTATCGAAATATTAGAAATTTGCAAGAAAAAAATGGGATTATTTTTGGGAGATATATCTCCTAAATTTAGGAGCTTCATCTCCTATTTCTAGTGCACATCCATTCAAGTTTTTTAGCAAGCAACATTTCTTGATTTCAACGGATAACCCTATTACGCATTTCAAAGTATCATCAAAAGGAGGCCATTATGTTTTCAGGAGGTAACGACCAGTGCAAATCATGCCATCGACCAGATCATGTATTTCTCTTTCGCGAAATAGACGAAAAGATTATTTTAGCTAATGAGGATGCCAAAAACCTAACATCCATTCAAACACAAGATGATATTTTAACGCAAGTGACTCAAATACAGCAGAGGCTTCTGACCAGCAATATTTCCTTTGAACCTCTTCCGGACGAAGTTTTGAGAAGAGTTGTACAGGCTCAAATAGGTATATTCAATTCATCAGGTCGCACAGCAACTACGCCCTGGGGAGAATTAATTCCAGATTGAAGATCTACCACTGCTTCCCCCACCAAGTAAAAAATAAATGAAGCGCCGTGCACTTATTTGGGAAAATTCCTGGTTTTATTGCCTTATCCCGGGAAATCTTTTTCGATCGCGGAAATTTCTGATGCACTGAGATTTATTTTTTCCGCGGCGAGTGAATCCTCAAGACTTTGAATGCGTGTGGCTCCTGGGATCGGAACAATACAGGGAGATTTGGCCATCAGCCATGCAAGCACTAAACAATGGGGGCTTGCGTCTCTTTCCCTAGCGACTTTTGCAAGTTCTTTAAAATTACCAATGAGTTTCACGCGACGACTTCCTCCAAGTGGACTCCAAGGAAGGAAGGTGAGCTTCTGATCTTCGCAGTATTGCAAAACACCATCGCGTTCTGGATTTCGACACCACGGATTATACTGATTTTGAATCGAAACGATGGGGAACATTGTTTGTGCTTGTTTGATTTCGTCGACAGAAACATTTGAGAGTCCTACAAAGCGAATGAGTTTTTGATCAACTGCTTCTTTCACCGGTTTTAAACTTTGACGAATGGGATAACGATCATCAGGTGCGTGCCATTGCCAGAGTGGAATGGGATGTGTTCCACCGAGCGCTTCATAACTTTCGTTGATAGTTTTTCGAAGATGATCGGGATTTCCATTGACCGTCCAATCACCGCTTGGCCGCATGAGACCACCTTTGGTCGCGACGATAATGTCATCTGTATTTCCTCGATATGTTGAAAGTGCTTTGGCGATGAGTATTTCGTTATGATGTTTATCATTTTCATCTTTGCAATAGGAATCTGCAGTATCGATCAGTGTTACACCTAATTGCAACGCCCGATGAATCACGCTGATCGCTTGTTCTTCAGAAGGTCGATTTGCAAGCGAGAGCGGCATGGCGCCAAGGCCAATGCGACTGATAGCAATTTCGGTATTTCCAAGTTTTGTGGTTTGCATGCTATCTCCTTATGAAATTTTTTTGAGAATACTTTTGAGTTGTCCAATCAAAATTGGAAGCTGATCCTGAATCGTATTCCACACAATCTCAACATCAATATCAAAGTATCCATGAATCAAACGATTGCGCGTGGCAATGATAATATTCCATGGAACAGAAGCATATTTTTTGCGGAATACAAGCGTGAGCTTGTTTGCAGCCTCTCCGATCATTTCAATTTCTTTGATCAGTGAAAGAAGGAGCTGACGATTCTCTTTAAGATCTTGTTGAGTTTTGTTTCTGATAAAAGAGCAAGCTTCCAGTGCTGCGTCGAGCATATGCTGAATGCGAATCATGTCAGGATTACGCGGCATAAAGAGTGTGCGCTTCTTTCAAGACTTCATCGCGAAAATAGTGACTGATTTCATTTTTTGTTTTGAGATCGATTTTTTTCCCATTGAGAAGTGTGGAAAGCTCTTGTTCGAGAACGACCATTTCAAAAAGATTTGGTTTTCTCTCTTTTTCGAATTCAATGAGAATATCAATATCACTTTGATCGTTAAAATCTTTTCCTAAGATTGAACCAAAAAGCATCAGCTTTTCAATGCCATGTTTTCTGCAAAAATGAACGAGAGCTTCTTGGGAAAGGGGAAAGCGAAAACGTGAAATCGTATCGGAGGCGGATTCATGTTGTATCGCTTCATGAATGAGTTGATCTAAAAGTTCACTTTGACTCTTGTGCAGTTGCTCCGCCTTTTGCTGAAGCCATGCAATATGTTGCGGAGGAAGCGTAAACGATGTGCGAACTCGTTTCTTTTCTCCTCGAAGGGGCCTTCCAGCCCTTTTTTTGCTTTTTTCAGACATGCCTATTATATATTACTTAATTAAGAATTAAGCAATACTTATTTAGAGATGCTTTTCAAGCTCTTGAGCAACTAGTTTCTTTTTTGACCGATAATATTCAGGAAAGAGGTTTTTATGGGCGACGGTATTGTCAAAAAAATAGCGGTTGTCATCAATAATGGTGATGAAGAGTGGCATCTTGAAAATGTCGACGCATCGCTTAACGTCCTCGAGTCACCGGAAACAGAAACCTTTGTCGTTTCAGTCCAGCCTCCGAAAAAACCACATGACCACTATATTTCAACGGCAAAAAAAGATGTAGAAGCGCTTCTCACCGATCTTCGTCAGAAAATTGATGATGACGATGAGGTTGTTTTCTATATTACTGGTCATGGAGCGAAGTTCGAAAAACAATCGACGATTTGTTTGAACGACGACTGCGATACTTTCCATTTACTTCAACAACTCGATCAGCTCTCTTTTGGAAATCGAACCGTTATTATGGATCAGTGTTTAAGCGGCGATCTCACTGCTCTTTTTGCTGACGATCAACGATCGCTTATTCTTTCGTTAAGTCATAATAATGAAACAGATATCTGTCCTGAGTTTGCACCATACTTTTGGTCGTCTGAGCCTGGTTCGTGGCTTGCGCGCTATCAACGTGCTTATCCTCATGTGCATAGTTCAACGCCAAAGATGGTGATGACAGCTGGTTACAAACTTAATGGAACATCGAGCTTTTCTTCAACGGTTGAACATTTTGAGACGGGAGAAGAGTTGGATTCATATTCGAAGCTAAAACCGGGAGAGCTTCGAATTGTTTATTTTTCTCTGAAAGATTGTAAACCTTGTATTGAATATGATCCGCTTTATACAAAATTTGCGCAGGATGGTGGTGGGATTTATCATTTTGTGAAAACAGAGAATACGGAACTTTCGGAAAAATACGGTTTTAAGAGTTGGCCTTCAGTGATGGTCATTGATGCGCAGGGAAGACAATTTACGATTCATGATAAAAAACATCTCTTCGAAGAAATAGCTGCGCTTTACCTTACTCCAGCACAGCGTCTCGAGCAGATTCGAAAGTCTCTCCTTCAGAAAGATGAGATAGGACTTCTTTTTGCCTCTTTTTATGCTCGTAAACTTGCGACTGAATTAACACCTGCAGAAGCAGCACGTGAAGCTCAGGCGCTTCGAGAATTGATAGTGGAATACGGACAGAAAATTGGGACAGGAGAAATCGATATTGATCCTGAGCGAGCGGGCTACATGAGTTATCATCTTCAACGTTCTTATGTCGCAATGACCTTACAGATGGAGCCCGAAGAATTGATAAAGGAGGTTCAAGCATTGAGCAAGCTTCTGAAGAATCTCCAGCAAGACTCTCCTCTTATGGGAACGTTCGACGATTTAGCAAGAGCGACCCTGCTTCATGCAGTACATGAAAAAGTTATCTTAGATAAAAAAGTTCCCTCGGAAAATTTTATCCCTCAGACTCGAGAGCACTTTGCAGCTTCTGAAAAAAGTGAACTCTACCGTCGTAACGCTATGATTGGATATGCACGCATGATTGCTACCTTTGATGTTTCACCAGAAGAAGTTCATCAGGGAATTCATGCACTGTCTGAGGTGGTAACGAAAACAGATAATATATTGCTCCTCGAAGGAGCGGTTCTTGCGGCGGCAACACTTCTTCCAAAGGTTCCACAACATGATTATAATGATCTTTTGAGCCTGGCTTTGAATATCTATAACAAAACAGCATCTGAAAATTCTTTTGATCCTCTGACGCACGATCGTGCTTATGAATTGATTAAACAGCTTGTGAAGCTTATGGAACAGATGCCATCAGAAGAGAAAAGTGCAGAAGTTCAGCTAACTCTTCCAAAACCACCGACTCCTTTTTTTACTTATGGAATTTCGTTAAATGTAAGAACCAAACCGATATCGTTAACCAGTTTTACGGTCCAGGATATTGGTGTCAGACAGTCTGTCTCTGGGCGTTTGTCATCTCTTCTCCCTCTTCACGATCTGGTAGACTTGGGAGTGAAACTTGAGGCGGGAATGGCCCAGGATGGTACTGGTAAAAATGTTGGAGAACCGACGTTTGATTTTTCACTAAGTGCTCTTTTCGGTCATTATGGAAAAGGAGGATTTATCACCGCTGATGTCGGAGTGGGGTATTATTTCGGCTTTCAAAATGAACCATTTGTGACCGGAAGCGCAGAGATGGGACTTCATCTCATTCCCCATTTTGCCGCAAGTTTTTATGGCCAGGTTGGAGTTACCTTTGATCGTCAGGAAGCCAATGGACAATTTGGTTTACGTTTCTGCATTACGAAATAAATAAATTCTCTGTCTTTAATGTCTCACGAAGAATGTCGATGGCTTTATCGATTTCTTTGGTCGTTACTGTCAGCGTTGGACGGAAGCGAAGAGAACGAGTACCACACGCAAGAATAATCATTCCTTTTTCATAACATTTCTTTCGAACTTGGTCGCGAGTTTCTGGAGATGGGAAGTCGATCGCACACATTAAACCTAAGCCACGTGCATTGGTAATATCAGATTCGCGTTCAAGTTCCACAAGTCGAGAAAGCAGATGTTTTCCAACTGTCGCAGCATGTTGAATCAATTTTTCTGTATGAATGATTTCCAAAATTTTGGCGACACGCACCATATCGACGAGGTTACCACCAAACGTTGAATTGATACGGCTTTGCTCAACGAAGACATTTTTTTCTATTTCATCAACGCGTCTTCCAACTAAAATACCACACACCTGCGATTTTTTTCCAAAGGCAAGAGCATCTGGGACAACATGAAAGTGTTCATAAGCCCAAAACTTTCCGGTCAAACCAAAACCGGTTTGGACTTCATCAAAAATCAGCATGATCTCATGTTGATCGCAAAGTGTTCGCAGTTCTTTGAGAAATTCAGCACGAAAATGATTGTCGCCTCCTTCGGCTTGAATCGGTTCGATGAGAAGAGCAGCAATATCATCTGGATTTTTTTTGATCGCGCTGTGAATTTGCTCAAGAGCTCTCTCTTCTAATGAAGCAGCCGCAGCCGTATTTGGTTTTCCACCTTCAAACGTGAGTGAAGGAGGATCAATACGTGGCCAATCAAAACGCGGGAAATACTGATATTTTCTCGGATCAGCGGTGTTGGTCAGAGAAAGAGTGTAACCGCTGCGTCCATGAAATGCATTTTTGAAATGTATGACTTGTCTTCCTTTTTCATCTTTCGATCCACGAGCAAAATTCTTTTTGACCTTCCAGTCAAAAGCAACTTTCAGTGCATTTTCGATTGCGAGTGTTCCGCTATCGATCAAAAAAAGATGAGGAAGTTCTTTTGGAATGGCATAGCGGCCAAAGGCATCGACGGTTTCGGCAAATTCGACCGTGTAGACATCGGGATTGGAGACTTTATTGATCGCTGTTTTTCCGAGCTTCGTTATAAATGTGGGATTTGAAATTTTGGGATGATTAAAGCCGACCGGAAGCGAAGCGAAAAAACTAAACATGTCGAGAAATTCGCGTTTGCCTTTAGAATCGTACAAATAACAACCGTGCGATTTTTCCAGATCGCAGACAAAATCATATCCTTCAGCGAGAATATGTTTTTTCAGTGTTGCGTGAACGTCATTTGATGTCATGGTCATGGTATCTCCTAAGTTTTAATAAACGCCACGCGAGTGGTGAACTTTCTCGCCCCTCCGGTTCTCTCTCCGGGGAACGCCGCTGCGGTTACGCTCCTCGCGGTCTCTGTTTCGGTCAGCGTTTGTAATAAGCATTGACACGCTGACCTCAAAGGTCCCCTTCGAGAAAACCGCTCGGGGCTTTCGAAAATTTTTATCGATACGCTTCAATTCCTGTGATGTCAGCCCCAATAATTAAGGTATGCATCTCATGCGTTCCTTCGTAGGTATAGACACTTTCCATATTCAGCATGTGGCGGATCACAGGGTATTCGTCGAGAATTCCATTTGCGCCTAAAATTTCGCGAGCGGTACGAGCAATGTTACGTGCGATGTTGACATTGTTCATTTTCCCCATCGAAATATGGGTGTGGCGAATTTTTCGACTGTCTTTCAAACGACCAAGTTGAAGTGCGAGCAATTGACCTTTGGTAATTTCGGTTAGCATCTCGACAAGTTTTTTCTGCGTCAGTTGAAATCCTGCAATAGGTCGATCGAATTGAATGCGCGACTTCGAATAGTTGAGCGCTGCTTCATAGCAGGCGATTGCGGTTCCAAGGGCTCCCCAAGCAATACCGTAACGCGCTTGATTGAGACATTTGAGTGGGGCTTTCAGCCCTTTTGCTTTTGGTAACCGATTTTCTTCGGGAATGAGCACATCTTCGAGCACGAGTTCCGAGGTCATCGATGCGCGCAGCGAAAACTTTCCTTTCATCTCTGGTGCGCTAAATCCCTTCATCCCTTTTTCCACAAGAAATCCTAAAATTTCACCTTGATCATCCTTTGCCCAAACTATCGCGACATCAGCAATGGTACCGTTGGTGATCCACATTTTTGCCCCAGAAAGGACCCAGTCCTTTCCTTTTTGGCGTGCGCGCGTGATCATGCCGCCGGGATTAGAACCAAAATCTGGTTCCGTAAGTCCAAAACAACCAATCTTCTTTCCACTGGCAAGTTCAGGAAGCCATTTTTTTTTCTGTGCATCTGAACCAAATTCATAAATCGGGAACATGACAAGCGACCCCTGCACAGAACAGAAACTGCGGAGTCCCGAATCACCTCGTTCAAGTTCCTGCATGAGAAGACCATAGGCAACATTATTTAATCCAGCACATCCATATTCTGTGGGAAGATTGGAACCGAAAAACCCAAGAGAAGCCATCTTGGAAATGAGTTCTGTTGGAGACGTTGCATTTCGATGATGCTTTTCAATGATCGGCAACACTTCGCTGTCGACAAATGCACGTGCAGCATTTTGAATCATGATCTCATCTTCAGAGAGGAGATCGCTGATATTGAAATAATCGAGACAAGAAAGTTGAGCCATAAGTGCCCCTTTATGAATTATTCAAAACCGCGCGAGGGTTTACTCATTTACCCTTGCGCGGTTGTGAAACATATTGGGAAGCAATTCAAGCGAAATTCCCAAACTTGCCTTCTTCGCAAGCTTTCGATAATGGGAGCAAACTCATGTATCGGAAACTCAATCTTGATCGAGATAAAGTCGATCAATGTCGCAATTTAGCACAGAGCATTATGGCTCCTGTTCTCCGTTATGTGAGTCACCACTCTTCTACTTCCATAGAAGCAGCCTGTTTATCTCTCATCGGCATTTCAGGAGAGAAGAAAAAGCGAAGCTTCGCTTTTTCTTTTGTGGAAATCCTTGGCCGCGATCGTCTTCGATCAGGGGCGTGCCTTTGGCTTGGGCGCGTGATGGTGCATGCAAATCTCTCTCCTCAGTCAGCTTGTGAACAGGTGGTCGCGAAAAAAATCAAATTTGATGCCGTTGCTGGGATCTCAGTTGAGCAGGCACGCAGTGTTCTTCGAGAGCATGTACTTCAGGCTCTGCGTTCGCTTGATGATCTGAAGCGTCAGAGAGATGAGCGTGGGAACACGTTTCCTCTTGGACAACCTCTTACGCAGCTTATCATTCCCGTTGAACGAATAGAAAAAGTTCACAGTGCAGTGAACGATGCTTTTAAATTGCGCATTCCTTTGGTGACATTGATTGCTCAGGGAAAGAAAAAACCTTTTGAAGAACCGACAGAAAAATTAGCGCAAGAGCTGACGCGTTTGGGAACAAAAAAAGAAAAAGGAAAACTTGGTGTCGAAAGTTCTCATCTTTTCTCTCCTGAGTTTGCGGTCATGGCAGTGAAAAGTGGAGTTGATATGGTCGTTGCTGATCCCCTGACCGATATTTTGATGTTTGAGATCAATATGAAGCGAGCTTTGATTGATCATCATTTTCAACGTCGTCTTCTCGCGCGTGCAGGAGTGTTGCTCATGACGCGAGATGATCGGTTTCTCTCTGCAGTTGATATCGCGCGATCAGGCTATCAACAGATCGTGCTTTCATTTTTACATGAAGCCTTCAATGAAGAGGCACAGATTTCTCCAGAACTCTTTTCTCTGACACATGCTTTTTCGCTCAACCCTTCGGTCAAAGAAGGGATGCTTCATGAGTTTGCACATGCTCAAGTGATGCGAGAACTCTATCTTCGTCATCCCCTTCATTATCTTTCGCTCTCCTCCTACACTTCTCTCTCTCCTTCTCTTCGTGCAAGTACGCTTGCGGTGTATCATCTGATAGCTTTATTGACCGAGCAAAATATCGTGACGCTTCCAACGAATGGTGATCATCCTCGAGATCGATCGGAGATGCTCTCCTGTGCAGGTTCTCTTCTGGAAGGAATGTCCGGAGGAGGCGATGAAATCACGATGAGTCCCAATGGAAAGATTGCGCGACGTGCTCATACCCTTTTAGAGAATAGCTGGAAGCTGCTTCGAAAAATTCAGCAAGTGGGGCTCATGAAATCATTTTCAGAAGGAATATTTGGGGGCATGATATGCAATGAAGAAAAAGGGGAAGGACTTGAAGGTGTTTTTCAAAAAGAGCGAGGATATTTCAATCCGCTCTTTGAAGAGTTTCAACTAACGACAAAAAAAGAAGAAAAAGAAGGAGAGAAACATGGCCGGCATCGGCGTCATTCTCAACCCGCACTCACGCAGTAATCGCAATAATCCCGATCGCGTAAAACGTTTTGGTTTTATTGTTGGAGACAAAGGATCATGTCATGAAACAAAAACGCTCGATGATGTGAAGAAGCTTGCCCATGAGTTTCGTGATCGGGAGATTGAGATTTTAGGCATTTCTGGTGGAGATGGAACACTTCACAAAACATTGAGTGTATTTGTTGATGTTTATGGAAAAGCGAAGCTTCCGAAGATTGCGTTTTTGCGCGGTGGAACGATGAACAATGTTGCCAATACGATCGGGATTCGTGGTACACCTGAAAAAATTCTTTCGAATATGATTGTGAAATATCATCGCAGTGAACCTTTCACCGAAACGAAATTGAATTTGGTGAAAGTGAATCACTCGTATGGTTTTCTTTTTGGCATGGTAGCAGTCACAAACTTTATTAAACATTACGAGAGTATCCCTGGGGAACCGACGCCATTTCGTGCGGCGTATTTACTTCTTTATTATCTCTGGCTCGCTGTTATTAAAGGAAATGCTGTTGAAGAAATTTTCGAACCCATTGAAGGAAAAATTTTTGCGGATGGAAAAGAGCTTTCGTTTTCTGAATATACGATGATTTTTGGAGGAACAGTTGAGAATCTCTGTTTTCAATGTCGTCCGCTGCATCAGGCACGTCGGCTTGAAGATGCCTTTCAAATGGTTGCTGCTTCGTGTACGCCGCGAGAACTTCTTCGTCTTGTGCCTCGCACATTTTTTATGAAACCGATGCAATCAGAGAAAGTCGAAAACGTGATTGCAAAGGAAGTGATTTTCCAATTTTCAGAACCAATTTCGTATATGGTCGACGGCGATTTTCCTGAGCCACCCACAAAAACGATCACCATATCGATGGGTCCGCGACTCACGTGTATCGTTTCCTAACTACGGTTTCAGAACAAGCTCACCTTTTTCCGCAAGGAATTTTCGAAGCGTCAGATTAATGAGCGATTGATAAGGAATTCCATTTGCTGCAGCCATGCGTTGATAGAATTGCAGAACATCTTGATCTAGACGAATTGTTTTTTGGATTTTACGAGGACGATAAAATTTCCCACGTATTCCTTTCGAAAAATTATATTCCTTCTTCATATTGTTTTTGCTCCTTTCTTGTTGCCCTGCGAGCCGAAATAATACGTATCATTTCGATCCCCGCCTCTATGATCTTATATGTATGGATTACAACTAACATATCACAATGAATGGATTTCCCAATTGTTACCCATCGCTCCTCCTCTTTGCTCTTTTGATCGAGCATTGAAAGATGAAGGGGATCATCAAAAATAGATTGAGCAATCTCAAAGGAAACACCATGTTTCTTAAGATTGTATTCAGCTTTTTTCGGATCCCATGAAAACAACATTGTAGCTACAAAGTAACAAACTCTTAAAGTTGTTTCAAGAATTATTTCCGCGACGTTTTACGGTCCTTGAAACGTAATCGTGAATGTGGTGCCGAGATGGGGACCATCTTTTGAAAATGCTTCGTTTTGTGGCGGAAGAAATGAAACTTTTTGAGTGCCGATGAATCCTTCAATGCCGAGTATCAAACGAAGATAAACTGCATCAAAAACAACAGAAAATCGTCCTATGAAATCATGAGAGATATATTCTTTGGGAGGGAGAAAGGAAGAAGGGTAGTTTCCGCTTGAAACGTTGGTTCCAACACTGAAGGCATATCCGAGATCCAGACTGATGCCGAGATAATCAAAAAACATAATGGTGGAACCAACGAAAAGGGGAACATGAAGTCCTTCTTTTTTTGTTTCCGGCTGTCCTACGAGAAGGTGAGAGAGCGATGCATCTGCTGCGCGGAGTGCAAAATCTCCAAATCGAAATGAAAATCGATATTGTGCATATTCATATCCAGGTTCTATTAGGAGGTGAGGGCGAAACGTTTCATTTCCATATTCCACACCAAACTGAATTCCAAGCTTGTAACGTTCAGCGTTGTTAATGATACCAAAACCGTAATCAAGTTTCACATTCTCAAGCCCTACGCCAGCTTGAAGACCATATAAAAAGTGCCATGGATTTTTTGGTTCTTCAGGAATCTCTGTTTTTTTTGGTTCGACAGAAGGCGTTACTTCGCGGCAGATACGAACCCCTTTGACAATGCGACAATAGTAATCAGTCATAATGATTTACGTTATAAAAATAAGTTGCAACGCGGTTAAGGTGAGAAGAGTTTTGAATGCGATCACAAAATGCCGCTCCGAGATTCGTTGCAAAAGATGTTGTCCGACATAGCTTCCCACAATGACGAGGAGTCCCAAGAAAGTGATCATCCCAACATGTTCTTGAAATGTAAAACCGAGGGTTCCAAAGCCAATAATTTTCATGAAATGGATAATCGCCTGACAACATGCTTTGGTTGCAATAAGTTCTTCCTTTCGCAAGCGCGAATGAAGGAAAAAGGGAGCGATAATCGGATCAATAGCGCCGATGAGCATCGTGATGGTGCCACCGATACCACCTGCAATTGCAAATGACCATCGTGGCCACGTTTCTCGATTTTTCGATGTGGGGAAATAGACTGAGAAAAGAATGAAGAGAGCTAACATGATGCGTATGACGTTAGGGTTCAGCGCGGTGACGAATTGACGACCGATCACAATGCCCACCACTGCAGGGATGCAAAGGATGAGACATGTTTTCCAGCAGATGCTTCGCCAAAAAAGGGAAATACGCGACCCATTACTGATGATTTGAACGGCTGCATGAAGGGGGATCGCAATGTGCGGGGGAAGGAGGACAAGCATAATGGCGAGAAAAATAATGCTTCCTCCCATGCCGGTTATGGTTGAAATACCGGAGGTGATAAATGCAGAAATGCCAAGGACCGCTGCTGTAAGCATAAAGAACGCCTCGTAGCAGTATTATCGGGCGAAATAAGGAAAAGTTGCGGTGACCTTGAAGAACTCAAAAGGAGTTGATATCGACTATATTTTAGTCTATTCTTTTGGCATGCTTGAGAAAATTTTTGGAAATAAGAGTGCCGAATATATTCTTCTTTTTCTCTATCATTATGGAGAACTGCATGCTTCTGCGATTGCTGAAAGTTTGCAAACAGCGATTACCCCCATCAAAAACCAACTTGAACGTTTTGAAGAAGCAGGAGTGCTCATTTCTAAAACTTTGGGACGTTCTCGTGTCTATGCTTTTAATCCCAAGTCTCCCTTTGTCAAACCGGTTCGCGAACTTTTGCGCATTGCCTATGAAAGTATTCCATTTCATGAGCGAGAAAAAATATTTTCGATTCGTCGACGTCCTCGCAGAAAAGGAAAACCGTTATGAAAAAACCGCGATGGAAGACATGCACAGCCGAAGAGCTTTGGAAGTATGTTGCATGGCATTTTGCAAAGCATGGTGTTGATACAGTTCTTGTAGGTGGTTCGGTTGTTTCTGTTTATACAGAAGGAGCGTACCAGTCGGGTGATCTCGATTTTGTGGTGACGACTTATACAGTTCCAAACTTTATTGAAATCTTAAAAAAAATTGGTTTCCATCAACAAGCGAGTCATTTTGTGCATTCGCAGTGTAAACATTTTTTTCTAGAATTTGTTTCTCCACCTCTTGGGATTGGTAATGATATCAACATTAAACCCGACGAACATCTGGTTGATGGTCAAAAAATAAAGATTCTGTCACCGACTGATTGTATTCGTGATCGACTTGCTTCTTTTATTCATTTTAAAGCACGGGAATGTCTCGATCAGGCCGTACTTGTTGCCAAACGTCATCCTCACGATCTCAAGAAAATTAAAAAATGGTGCAATACTGAAGGCGGAGAGGAACAGTTCAAGGAATTTGAGCGGCTGTTAAAAACTTAAAAAATTATTGACTCTCAAACGAAAAAGATTTTTTTCCAAAAAACTCTTCGTAGCGCTGTTCAAGTCCAGGAAAGAGGGGAAGATTTGCTTGAAAACGAGTCGTCGCATGCTGAGCGACAATGCGAATCTTTTTTTCAAGTGAGACATCATCTGCAGAGGTTTTATCGTACGCTCTTCCTTGAAGGTGGAAGTAAAGAATATCAAGTGCCAGTCGACACTCTTCACCATAAGCGGAAAAGGGGTCAAGTCTTGACTTTTAACGTTTTGAGTAAAATTTCGATGAACGATGAGAATGAAGGAAAATTTCTCTCTTGTCATCCTCGCGAAAGCGGGGATCCAGAAAAATTGATAAACACCTGGATTCCTGCTTTCGCAGGAATGACACCGTATTCATGAAAAGTGAATTCACTCTATTGTCGACACTCCCAGGAGAAGTTGCTCAAGGTTAAACTCTCATTATTCTGGCACGAATCGTGCTTTTTCTTCTTCTGACAGGGCTCAACGATGAGCTCTCACAAATGAGGAAGAATGTTTCATCTCATTGAAATTATTGAATTATTTAGATTTCTGCGACAGAGTCAAGTTCTCTGCTTTCTGGGAACTTGTCTCCTCAGTTTTTCTCTTCTTGCCTGTGGCGACAGTGGGAGTGGAACTGAAACTGCGCAGCTCTCAGGAGTTGTGCAGCCAGGGGTTTTTGGCAAAGCCTGTGTCACTTCTGACATCGAATATACAATCACTGACGGTGCCACGAATGAAACGCGCACAAAAAAGCTCGAGGTTTCACCTCTTTCTGGGAATTTTCGCGGAAGCATGGGAGGACAGATACGAGCCGTTGCGCAAGGAGACGATCTCCTGATCTGGGGTGGCGGCGCTTCGCTTCGCTATGGAGATGAAAACGGTCTTCAAGGTGCGCTCCCTTTTGAACGATCCGGAAGCGTGACCGATTTGCTTGCGCTTCGCTCTGAGCCCGATCGACTTTTGGTGAGCACTGAAAATGCAGTCGGTTTCGTACGCATAAAAGAAAACGGACTTGGAAAACTTCAACCTGAAGAGCTGCGCTCCTTTCCTTTAGGGGCACTTGCTCTGGCGACGAAACAACAAGAGAAAAATGAATCGCTTTATATCGTCACCCGCGATGGTTATGTCGTGACAACAACTTCAGAAAATATCGGCAAAAACGAAAACTGTTACGACATCCTCTCTTCTTCTGCCGCGATGGTGCACGACAGCACAAACTATCGTCCCCTTGATGTTGCGATTGCAGGCGATTTTGCGGTCGTGCTCTCGCTTCGCAAAACAGCGCCGAAAAAACTTTCACCAACGTTTGCTGAAGTTTTTGCTCCTCTTTTTCAGAGTATGATTGATGGCAAAGAGGGTGGCATTGTTCGCGCGGTCGATATGAAATCACACGGTCTCTTGACTGTTGGCTTTGAAACACTGGATAAAAGTGACATTGGATATGATCGATTTATGCCGACCGGTATCGTGGCGACCAATGAAGAATTGTATGTGGTTGGAATTGCCTACGATAAAAAAACAATTGACGAGTTCGTTGTGGAAAAATGTAATCAAGGTGAGCTTGCGGAAAAAATTCTTTGTCTTGCGGATGCCGCCAATAAAGGAGAGCTCACCACACTCAAAACCACAGCAGGGGTGAATGCCATTGTCGGTGGCCTCTATTTTTATCGAAACTTTCAAGACCTCACACGCCCTGCACATTTTGAATGGATCCCGCTTTCCACAGCGTATCATGAAGAAGAAGCGGCGCCGCTGACATTTCAAGTAACGGCACTCGGTTCGCAAGTGGTCCTTCGTGCTCCGAATTTTCTTTCGACCCTGACAAAGGGAATAGATCCCATCACCGACAAAGAGCGATGGAGTGTCAGTAATCAGCTCGACGCAGCGCAAGGTCTTGCCGCGGGAATTCCAACCAACGTGATTGCTTATCAGAACTCTCGCGGAACTTTTATCGCTGCAGCGTTGACGTCCGCAGAGCGAGAGGATGGTACCGGAATGAGTTCGCTCATGATCTCAGGCTCTGATGATTTCGTTAAAAAACTTGATACCGGATCTCTACGGACAAAAATTGAAGGGGCTGCGCCCTCTTCTATGCTCGCGATTGATCTCATGAATAAACAGGGTGGCATGCTTTACTTGCAGACTCCGTATGAACGTCATCGTTTTGATATACCGAATAAACCGGACGCATTGATTTCGCATGCTGCTCTCAAAGGTGATCGTGTTGCCTATGTCTGGTCAGATCGTGCGAGTGGTGAGCAACCAAAACCATCTTTTCATCTGGTCGTTACGAATCAAGAGCATGAAGCGCGTGGAGAACTCGTCGTGACGCGCGAAGGAGGGAATGGCCATTTCGATGGCTTTCCTTCGATTACCGGAAAATCTTCGGAAGATGTTTTACGGATCAGAAATATAGCCGATATAGAATTAATCTCTTCGCATCTTTTTGTGCTTTTTGAAGGTTATGAAGATGGACGTTGGTATCATCAAGTCGGCATGTATGAAATAGCAACAGGAAGGCCTTCGCTTGTCTCGGTTTCAGACACAGTTTCGTCACCTGGGTCCATTGATTTTGAAAATGGAAAATTTGTTCGCGTGATCCCAACAGGTGCAAAATATACGATCACCTTTATGGCTGCAGATGGATTTTATCGAGCTGATATGGAAGCCAATGTCGCTGCTCGTCCGATTTTCCAACGTCGATACGAAGCAACGACATTTGTGAGTGCTTCATGCGATGTGGTGGAAGGTCGTCGTTGTGTCTCTCTTGAAGGATCTGATGTTCATCTTGTTGATGCTGAAAATCTTTCGCGCGTGAGTCAGAGTGTCTCTATTTCTCGATCAGAAAATTCTACGCTTGATCGACTTTATTATGCGCGCACAAGTTTTGTGGGAACAAAACTTTTTGTGACGACTCCATACGGTGCTTCTTCTCGTTTTTCAATGTATGAGGTGAATACAAATGGAAGTACTTCTCTCGCCAGCACATGCTCTCAATGTGGATTTAATGATGTTGCTTCTTTTTCTGATGTTCCTTCCATGCTCTTTCTCAGTTCCCCAGCCGGCGGAATCGAGATGTACGACATTTCCCGTTAGATTACCAATAACTGACAGTCAGTTATTGGTAATCACAAACTGTAACTTGTACTGATGGTAATTGACATTGCGCGAAGATTACCGAAGCTGGTTGGATATGGAAAAAGATTGAAACCATCGCCACGATACAGGTATTGAACATCCATGGGGTGATAAAGATAGATTCCTCCCCCAAGAGAAAAACCGTCTTGCAATTTCTGCTCAGCGCTCAAGCCGTAACGAAGAAAAGAGCCTGTTCGCATGGTTGTTTGGCTTTCAGGATCCCAAAAGGTTCGACTTACATAAACAAATTCTCCATGTGCTGAAATCGTAAGTGTCTTGGCGATCGTATAAGAAGCTGCTACGCCAGCCCCAGCTTCCCACAAACTTGCGGTTCCCTGGCCAAGTCCCGTATAAAGTTTTGGGCCCAAGCTCAATGCATCCACTTCAAGAAGATGCCAAGTGAGATCAAGACCAGCGTAAATATCTGGAGATTGTTTTTGTTCTGTTTCAGTTGTTCTGCTCGAGATGCGAGGACCAAACTGCACCGTAAACAAGGAGGGGAGTAAAAAAGAGAAATCTTGTTCTGCCAACCACCAAAGTATGTTGTCGAGCGCTGAAGATTCATACACCGTCGTCTGCTCTTCTTTTTTCACTTCAACCTCATCCTGTGAAGATAGATTGCTCTGTCGAACAGATTGTTGTGGTATATCATTTTTTGGTTTTATATTTTGAATGCACCCTTGTTGGATGAGCGTCAATGCACGCTGAATGACTGCATCATCAAATCGGTGTTCAGCGATATCAAATAATGCTTCAGCTCTTTTGCGATTCTTCTCATCTGGTAATTGCGTCAATTCTGCACTGAGAGTAAGGAGATACACTAAGTCTTGAAATGCGGGATCTTGAGGAAAATCAGTCAACTGACATCGGGAGGTCAATTTAGTCATAATCCTACCTCTTTTCTCATTTCTATTATCGGTGATACTAAAAAGTTGTTGCTTCTTTTTTACAGACCCTTTTGGAAAAGAGATTACCAATAACTGACAGTTAGTTATTGGTCATCAGCAATATTTTTCTTTATTTTTCATGAAAAAAAGTATTGTTCAGCTATGTTCAAAACAACTTCATCTCTCGAACAAGCCCTCGAAAATCTTGAAGATACTCTTGATCTTGAAGCCTATCACGAACGTCGCCATGAAGAGACTATTGCCTTGGAAGATATTTTAGCTTTGCAGAAAAAGAAGAAAATACGAGAAATTTAATTATCGAGAATGAGCAGTTTTTAATATCTTGATGTCTTGATCGTGAAGGTCAACTTTTTCTTCATGACAGTATTCCTTTAAAACGGACTGGGTCGAAAACCTTCGCCCATAACTTCAATGACATTTTCAATGGTCATAAACGCTGCAGGATCGATTTGTTTTACAAAAAGTTTGACGCGCGCTACTTGCCGAAGTGAAACAACACAATAAAGAACTTTGACGTGCCGACCTTGATAAGCCCCTTCGCCCTGCAAAAAAGTGACGCCTCGGTTGATATGCTTCATAATATAATCCGCAATTTCCTCAGGCTTTGAAGAAATGATCATGAGCGCTTGACTCGTATCAAAACCTTTCATGGTTTTATCGATCAAAAGAGCTTCGACAAAAATATTAATGAGAGCAAACGCAGCGACTTCAGTGCCGAAAATAAAACCGGCAGCGATAATGATAAGAGCATTAGAGGTAAAAATTGTGGTTCCCACATTGATGGACCAAAGTTTTTTGACAATGGCGCCGATAATGTCCGTGCCGCCGAGAGATCCATTTAAGCGAAGCGTTATTCCGATCCCAACTCCGCTCACGACTCCACCAAAAATTGCCGCGAGCATCGGATCCGCCATGATTTTAAGCTGTGCCAACGGTTCCGTCAGATAGACAAAGAGCGTGAGTGCGAGCGTTCCGTAAAAACTTGCTACGAGAAAACCGCGCCCGAGGATGAGAAAACCGGCAACAAAGACCGGAGCATTGAAGAGAAGGATCCATGCCCAGATAGGAATAGGAGCCACATAATGAATAAGCAGCGCTAAACCACTAATGCCGCCGGTGACAAACTGAAGTGGAACGAGAAAGAGATTGATCGAGATTGCCGTGAGGAGTGCGCCGAAGGTGATAGCGCATGTTTGTCGAAGAAAAAAACCGAACGTCAGGCGAAAGGAAATAGGCGACGACATAATTTTTCTTCCATGTATGAACAAAATCGGGAAGTAAATCAAAAAGTTTGGTTATTTCAAGACGTTGACAATGCTTGTGTCGAATTGTTAGTAATCCAATTCTAAACGTTTCTTATTTGATACGGGTCCTGCCGCCTGCGGTGTTCCGGCCCTCCGCTAAAGACGGAGACCTCCCGGAACACGCTCCGGCGTCACCCGGATCTTGATCTGTTTGGAATTGGATTACGACTATGAATTCACTACCAGAAAGATATCGCGAGATTTTGCAGCTCCTCATCTCCGACTATATAACCAGCGCGGAACCTGTCGGTTCACGTTCGCTTGCCAAACGCCATTCAGGAAATCTTTCGCCCGCAACGATTCGCAATGTGATGGCTGATTTGACGGAAATGGGGCTGCTGGAGCAGCCGCATACGTCAGCGGGTCGTATTCCCACGGAAGCTGCTTTTCAGTATTATGTGGAGAGCCTTCTCCATATCCACGATCTCTCTGATGTCGAAAAAGAATCTATTCGACAGCAATGTTTTCAAAAAGGGGGGATTGAACAATTTCTCCATCGTACTTCAGGCGCGTTGTCGTCGATGTCGCGCTATATCGGACTGGTCGTGATGCCGGGTTGGCAAGAGATTGAACTAAAGCAGGTTGAGTTTTTGCGACTCTCGCGCGGAAGACTTCTCGGTATTTTTGTGGCGCAAAATGGACTGGTTCAAAATCAGCTCATTGAAGTGGATGAAGATTTTACATTTTTAGATCTCGAAAAAATAAATAATTTTTGTAATCGAACTTTTTCTGGTCTCAATCTCTCAGAAGCGCGCCAAAAAATTTCTCAAGAACTCGAAAGTGAGCGAGCCGACTACGATCATCTTCTTCGTCAAGCTTTTCTCTTTTCAGAAAAACTTTTTGCCTCTGTTCCTGCAAAAGAAGTAGTGATCGAAGGGGAAGAGCATTTGGTGGAGCATCCTGAGTTTTCAGAACTCGAAGAACTCAAAAAGTTAATGGCGAAGCTTGAGGAGAAACAGAGGATTTTAAAACTTCTCGATCGTTGTCATGAAGGCGAAGGAGTGAAGATTTTTGTCGGCTCGCGCGCCCAAGAAGAGGGCGTGCCGCTCAGCGTTATCTCTGCCTCTTATCGCAAAGGGGGTCACGTGGTCGGAACCTTGGGAGTTATTGGGCCCACGCGCATGGATTATTCTCGTATTGTTTCTGTTGTCGATTTTACCTCAAAACTTGTAAGTGATTACTTGAATGGAGATGTTCGTTCATGAAAGAGACGAAAGAAAAAGAAATTGAAAAAGATGGTGCTGAAGAAGAACAATTCACTGCTGATCTGCATGCTGCAGAACAAGAAGCGAAGAAGCACTATGAAAAATTGCTTCGGGTCATGGCAGATTTTGAAAATTATAAAAAAAGAACTTCAAAAGAAATTGCAGAGCGAACAAAGTATGCAAATGAAGATCTTCTCAAAGTACTCTTGCCAGCGCTTGATGGTCTCGGTCGTGTGCTCGACCATGTGACTCCGGAGTCGAGTGACGAAGCAAAAAATATTGGTGAAGGAGTAAATCTTGTCATGAAAGACCTTTTCGCAGCTCTTTCAAAATTTGATCTGCGTGAAGTGGAAGCGTTGCATCAACCTTTTAATCCTGAAGAACATGAAGCCGTCTCTACCGTGATGAGTGATGAGGTTGATCCTGACACCGTGATTTCTGTTCATCGTAAAGGCTATCGCTTAGGTGATCGTTTGCTTCGGCCCGCGATGGTCACTGTTTCTAAAAAAGAATGAATAAAAATGCCAAAGCCAACGCTATCTCGCAAAAGCTCTCGAGGGCCGCGTCCCGCTGCGGGTCAGCCCGCATCGGTCGCTTACGCTCAGCGATTTTGTTGATCTTATCCCGTTTGAGAAAATCGCTTCCGCGATACCCTCTACGAGCTTTTCCTCACGCGTTGGCTATAGTGTTATTTTTTTCTTTTATAAACGGTTGCGCCAAGACAACGACAGCAGGCTATCCTCATCGTGTCACGCCTGAGATCCAGCGCGCTTTTAATCTCGCTGAAGAACAGTTCATGCGCCGTGCCTTCGCAGAAGCGGATGAGCAGTATGCGCAGCTTATCGAACAATTTCCTTACACGGAATTAACTGATCGTGCCCACTTTCAACGGGCTGAAATCCGATTTACTCAAGGCAACTATGAAGAAGCGCTTCCGTTTTATCGTTTGGCAACTGCTCACATTCAACAACCAGATCTTGCACCGAAAGCTCATTTCAAAGCAGCCACTTCGCTTTATCATGTGCGACGCGATCAGGAAACAATTGCAGAACTTGAAAAAATAAATCGAGCACATGCAAATATTCTTCTTCGTTTACAAAGTGATTCGTTAGCGTTGATGGCATTCGATCGCATGGAGGGAGTTCAACCAAACGCTGTTCGCTTTGCTCTTTTTTTACTCGATGATTACGCAGAGGTCTCTTCTCAAGAAGACCTCTCTCGTTTGACGCTGGTCACACACGAAGAAGCAAAACAGCGAGTTTTCAGTTGGATGGATGACGGAGCTGTCACTGCAGCAGAGGTGAGTGCACTGCCGCTCGATACGTATAAAGGAAAAAAATCGGGAGGCTATGTTTTTTATAAATTCGCAAAAGTTCTCTCTTTCGAAGGGGATCAAAAAAAAGCTCATGAAATTCTTTCCGCGTATCTGCAAACATATCCGCAACATGAAATGTATCCATCAGCGAAACTTTTTTTTGCTGAAGTGGGAGGACGTATTGGCGATCGACCTATTAAGATTGGCGTGATCGTTCCTCTTTCCGGAAAATATCGCGTGTACGGAGAATCGGTGCTTCATGGAATTGAGTGTGCTGCCGGAATTTTTGAGCCTTGTGTTGGACCAGGAGGAGTCGAGTTGATCGTGCGCGATTCCAAAGGCGAGGCTGAAGTAGCTGTTCGTGCAGTCGAAGAACTGGCATCGCTTGATGTTCAGGCTATTATCGGTCCTCTCACTTCTCAGGAGGTCGAAGAAGCGGCAAAAAAAAGCGAAACGCTGGGCGTGCCGATGATTGCGCTTTCGCAAAAAGAAGGAATTCCCCAAATTGGAAAATATATTTTTCGAAATTCGATTACGCCGATGTCACAAGTCAAAACGCTTCTCGATTATGTTATCGGAAAAAAACAGATGACTCGATTTTTTGTGCTTTATCCTGAAAATCCTTTGGGAAAAGAATTTGATCTCCTTTTTCGAACAGAAGTAGAGCGTCAAGGAGCAAGCATTGTGGGAAGTCGTTCGTATCTTCCTCATCGTATGGATTTTGCTGAACAGCTTCGTGGGATCGATGCGACGTACGATGCTCTTTTTATTCCTGATGCTCCGCATGTGGTCGGATTTTTAGCGCCAACTCTTTCGATGCTCGGTATGGAGCGCGTGACCTACTTGGGAACCGCTCGTTGGGATAATCCGGATCTGGTTGAGCGGGGAGGAACGTATATTCATGGAGCTATTTTTGTCGGAGGTTTTGTCAAAAAATCTACCGAATATGAATCACAAAATTTTACGAAACGTTTTTATGAAGGATACGCAACGGAACCGACGCTTCTCGAAGCGCTCGGATACGATTCCATGCGTATGCTTTTTGTCAGCATTCAAGAAGGAGCAGCGCTTGAGCGAGCCTCTCTTCAAGAACGACTTGCGCGACTCACCGATTTTCAAGGAGCCACAGGACGTATGTATGTGGATCAAGATGGAGATATCCATCGCCGTCTGACGTTATTAACGGTGACGGAAGGAGAGATTTCTCCCATTGTTTATGAATGAAGAACACGTGATTGGTCTGATTGCAAAGGGGGCCACGCAACCTGCTTCTCTTGCTGTTGGCATTGGCGATGATTGCGCGGTGATAAAGAGAAGCGGTGAAGACTTATTAGTCAGCAGTGATATCCTTCTTGAGGAGGTTCATTTTCGTTGTCACACCACAGATTTTACATCCCTTGCCGCAAAAGCACTCGCCGTCAATCTCAGCGATATCGCTGCCATGGGAGGCGAGGCACGTTTTTATACCCTTTCTCTTGGAATTCCCAAAAATATAAGCATCGATGCGATCACGTCCATGGCAGAGGGTTTTCGAAAGACGGAAAAAATGTATCAGGTGAGTCTTATGGGAGGAGATACTTGTAAAAGTTTGTCTCATCTTGTTATTTCCATCACCGTTTTAGGAACGGTTCCGTCTGGAGAAGCTCTCCTGCGCAGTGGCGCTTCTTGCGGAGATGGCATCTATGTGACAGGACCCCTCGGAAGTTCTGCTCTTGGGCTTCGATGTCTTGAAAAGAAGGTTGATCATCCGAAAGCTCATCCATTTCTTCGCGCTCATCAACTCCCTTCAGCTCAACTTCAGGCAGGAATTCAGCTACGAAAAAGCGGAATGGTGACAAGTATGATTGATGTGAGCGACGGTCTTTTTCTCGATCTGGAACGAATTGCAAAAGCAAGTGGAGTTGGCTTTGAAATTGAAGTGAAAAATATTCCTCGTGCCCACAACTTTGAAGCAGTGTGTCGCCTTTGTGATCTCGATCCCATCGAAACGATACTTACTGGCGGTGAAGATTATCAGCTCTGTTTTACGGTGGATGTAAAAAAAAGCGCGGAGTTTGAAAAAAAATACTCCTATGCCCGCATTGGCACTATTTGTGAACAGGGGCGCGTTGTTGCATTCGATGAAAAGGGAGCTATGATCTCTCTTTCTCACAAAGGTTATGACCACTTTGATTAGAATTTGCTTTCAAAGATGTCATCGCGAGCCCGGAGGGCGTGGCGATCTCCTGAAAACATTGTCTACAGGAGATTGCTTCGTCGTCCCCCAAGATTCGTGGGGGACTTCTCGCAATGACATAATTATTCTTTACAGACTTTAGGAGGCAGTTTGGAATTTTATTTTCTTCTTTTGCTTTTTCTCTCCGCATTTTTTTCAGGCGCCGAAACAGCGCTTTTTTCACTCTCTGCTCTTGAACGACATCAATTTGAACAATCCAAGTCCTCAGCAAAAAGAGAAGTGGTGAAATATCTCCGAAAACCGCGCGAAATTTTAGGAACTATTTTATTGGGAAATGAACTGAGCAATGTGTGGCTTTCGATTATTGGCGCGGCGCTTGTCAGAGAACTCTATCCAGGGAACATTAAAATACAAACACTCTTGGCCGTTATGATTATCACGCCGATTATTTTGACATTAGGAGAAATTATTCCGAAAACCATTGCGCAGCAATTGGCGCGCCAACTTGCACCCCTCGTGATTATCCCTTTAAAACTTTTCCATCGTCTGGTCTCTCCCTTTCGTTTGATTTTGAGCTCCTGTGCAGATGCAGGCATTCGTTTGTTTGGCGGGAAACCTGAAGCAACTGAGCCCATGATTATGGAACAAGAATTTCGTCGGCTTGTCGATATTGGAAAAGCAGAAGGAGAACTCGTCGAAGAAGAGCGACAACTCATTCATCAGGTTTTTGAATTCACCGAAAAAGTGGTACGCGACATCATGACCTCGCAAGAACATCTTTTCATGCTTCCCGTCGATATTTCGTATGAACGGATGCTCGAAGAAATTCGCGCGACCAATTTCAGTCGTATTCCGATTTACGAAAAAGATCGGAATCACGTGATCGGTATTTTGCATGTGCGTGATCTCTTTGGATTTCATCAAAAACAACAGCAATCTAAAACAGAGGATATTCGTTCTCTTCTTCATACTCCTATTTTTGTCAAAGGAGATGAAGCCCTTGAGCCGTTACTTCGTAAATTTCAGGAATACCGTGTGCATATGGCAATTGTGGTAAATGAAAAACACCGACTTATTGGTATTGTGACGATGCATGATGTGCTCGTGGAGCTTTTTGGGGAGATGAAAGAATGAGTTTCTTGTTTCTTATTATTGTTCTTGTCATTTGTATTCTTGGTGAGGGTTTTTTTTCCGGAAGCGAAATGGCGGTCGTCAATGCTGATCGTTTAAAGATTAGGACGGCGTCGAAGAAAGGTTCGCGATTTGCAAAAGCAGTTGAAAGTTTAACGGCCAATCCTGCAAAATTCTTTTCAATCACACTTCTCGGAACCAATATTTGTACGGTCACTGCTTCTGTCGTTACCACACTTTATATTATTGATCATTATGGTCCTGATTATACAGGATTTGCTCTTCTCATTTTTCCATTCACTCTTATTGTCGGTGAGCTCATTCCAAAAAGTCTTTATCAATACTATGCGAATCAACTTGTGTTCGTGGTCAGTCCAATTCTTTTGACGATTTCAACGATTTTCAGTCCTGTTGTTTGGGTTTTAGCAAAATTCACGGATGCACTTTTGTCACGGGTCAAACGAGAAGAGAGTGAAGTGAGTGTTTCCCGAGAAGCGTTAGAAGCCATGCTCGAAGCAAGTGAGAAAGAGACCACAGATGTAAAAGAGGTCGAACGAACGCTTATCTCACGCATTTTTGATCTGGCTGAAACCAGAGTTGGCAACATTAAAACACCCCTTGTCGATGTGGCGGCTCTTCCTGCTTCAGCCACGCGCGAGGAAGCAATAGCTTTTATCGAAGAGAAGGGATTCACTAAGGTTCCGGTGTATTCTGGAAAATTTTTTAATATTCTCGGTGTGCTGCATAACACAGATTTTTTATTTGAAGATGCGAGCAAATCTGTCCGTGAACTGATGCATCCTCCCTATTATGTGCCTGAAGAGATGTCGTTAGACGAACTTTTTATTTCCATGAAAAAAAAGGGAGAGTTGATTGCGATTGTGGTGGATGAGTATGGAGCGGCAACGGGCATTGTGACCATTGAAGATGTCATGGAAGAGGTGGTGGGGGAAATTCGCGATGAACACGATGTGGTGCCAACTCATTATCGACGTCTTGGGCACCGGAATTTTCTTGTGAACGGTCGCATGGAATTAAAAGAAGCCAATGAACGATTGAAACTCGGTATTGTCGAAGGGGAATATGAAACGATTGCGGGTTACGTGGTGTATCTCGCTAAAAAAATTCCTGCTCTAGGAGACATCATTGAATCGGACACGTTACGATTTATTGTGCGCAAAGCGACCGATCGGGCGGTTTTAGAGGTGGAGATTCTGGGGAAAGAACCCTCAAAATGAGCTGAAAAATAAGGAATTTTTTTATCACAACTTTTTGCTCGGTTCTACGATAATGAAGAGGTAATAACAATGTACGAGGAGGTTTTATGACATTACAAAAGAGCGGCATTATTCGAATCGTAGATCCAATGAAGATCGGAGAGGTTGTAGAACGTCCTTTTACACACGATTGTCGCCCCACTCCTGAGGGAGAGGTTGATGATCAGTGTCTTATCAGCAGTATTTCTCCCGTTTTGACTCCAAGAGAATTTGCACATCCTGAGTTCGTCAAAGTTCCACTGGTAGATCCTAAAAAGAGGAGTCCTTCAGATGCAACAGGAAGTTCTGGGAGATATGAGCGTAGCCTTGCCGAGATGAAATATGCTCTTTGGCAGCGAGGTCATTCGCACGCTTCTTCTATGTCTGCTCTTCGGCGTCGGCTTTTTTCTTCCAAACCTGTTGCAGTAGTAGCTGAACAAACAGTGAAACCAAAAGTTATTCGTCGCACAATGAACGGAAAGGCATCTCTTCGTACATACGCAATTAAAGTCCCTGCAAACAATCAACCGACAGAACTTAAAGTGCAGCTGACGCAAAGATTAAAAAATGATGTGGTTGTGCTCGAAGTGATCGGAACTGATTCTACACGTGTAACCATTACTCAAAAGAATGGATCGACAATCATTCGTGATTCAAATGGGAAACGATTAGAGCGTTTCTTCATGCAACCTGATAAACGATATGCACTTCAACTTCTTTCAAAGAAGCACACTGCAATAGCCGAGATTTCATTTGATTCGGTACCTGCATAATTATCTTAACGCGATCTCTCCAACGTCCCTTTCATAAACTGTCCAAGCTCCGCATTATCGATAAATCCGCGAAGATTTTTTGTCACCCTCTCAGGTCCTTTCATAAAAAGATAAACTGGATCTGAGGTGTGTGTCCCTACTGAAAAGACGTTGAGGGTTTGTAAAGACAAGATGTGATTAAGGCGCGCGCCGTAGTTGTGGTAGCTTCCAGATTGAAATCGTGGTGAATCTCCAAAAGGTTTTTGAGGATTTTGATCTTGCGGAGCAGTCACCACATAGAGCGCCTGTTCGGGTGTTAACGTATACGCCGTATGTTCAGAGATTGCTCTCATCAAATCTTTGCTTGCGTTTTGTTCTGTATATCCATTTTTTTCTTTGAGTCGATTGACCATCGGCAAGAGCATTTCCTTAAATGATTTTTTTTGTTTCAAGAGAAGACCAAATGCTTCATTGTAGGAAGGGAGTTTGTAATCGGTTTCATACGTTGCTCCATTGGGAAACGTGACAACGTGAGTTTTTGGGTCTTTCATATAGACAATGCCAAACCCTCCTGTTTCATGATCAGCGGTGACAAGGACCAAGGTATCACGATGTTTTTCAGCATAGGCAAGCACAACCCCAAGCGCTTTATCAAATGCAAGTGTTTCAGCCAGCTGTGAAGCAGCATCATTGGTATGCGCTGCAACATCAATGAGCCCTCCTTCCACAAGAAGAAAGAACCCGTCTTTATCTCGCGAAAGAATGTCGAGCGCTTTTTGCGTCATGAGCGACAGAGAAGGAATGGTTGGTGCTTCATCGACATCGAGACGATAGGGAAAATAAGTATCACTAAAAATACCCAGAAGTTTTTCTGTTTTTTGAGAATCGATTTTTTCAAGCTGATCTGAAGTACAGACAAAGCTGTAATTTTTCTTTTTTGCTTCTTCAATGAGATCCATATCGTCACTGCGGTGGCTTTTGTGGTTAATGATCGGAGCAATTCCTTGGCACTCAGGAATATCTCCAAAAGAGGTATTTTGAGGAATCAGCTCAGCACCACCACCATTGAGCAAGACTTCGATGTTGCTCTCTCGAAGAATATATTCTGCCATTTTTGTTTCTTGTTTTCGACTTACCGCTGATGCGGAAAAACCAGCAGGGGTTGCATCGGTGAGTCTTGTATCAGAGACAATGCCGATCGCCTTTCCTTTTTTTTGTGCGACATCAACCACCGATTCACACTCTTTTCCATCGGGACCGATGCCAACCACATTCACCAGTGTTTTGACACCGCAGGCAAGAGTCGTTGCAGCAGAAGCGGAATCGGTCACAGGGCTGTCATAGCTTGAAGTTGTCATGATACTGTAGGCGCCTGTTTTGAGAAACTCTTCCATGTGAAGTGGTGGACTGTGTGGCAGAAGAGATTGTCGATAGGTGATGGCCTGAGCAACTTGTTGCATCCCCATGCCATCACCAACCACAAAAATAATATTTTTAACCTTCGGTTCTTTTTGAGAGTGACATGCTCCGAGAAAGAGAAGTACGAGCCAGAAAATAAATTTCTTCATCATCACCTCTGGCGAGAACTGTGTGGCACATCTTGTGGTTTACCTGCGGATAGATTAGACAGCCCCCTATGCTGATTGCATATATCGACTGTCTCTCAAAAGTGTCAATTGAAACCTTGCATCAAGCATTGATCAATGCCCCTTTTTCTTTCCCTCGAGTGGCGCATCAAAAAGCAAATGTTTTGATGACTGATCTTACAAACTTACTTCGGAAACAGAAACTCGTCGTCACTCCAAAAGAAAAACATCTTTTGGAACAGTTATTTGAACGTATCAGTGGCCTTGACCAGGTGATGGCCTCACCGATTCCCTGCAATCAGCGAACACTCTCCACAAAAACCATCTCTCTCTTGAAAAATATTCCTCTCAAAAAAGTAAAGACAAAAAAAGAAACCATATCGCCATTGGGAGCTGCGTTGATGGCAAGTATGGTCGATCATTTTGGAGAATCGCCACTTCAAAAAATTGAAGCGGTGGGAGAAGCCGATGGTCTGCGTGTCCTTATCGGTGAAGGTTTTCCTGTTCTTATGGTTGAAGCAACCATTGATGACATGAATCCGCAACTCTATGACTATATAATAGAGCGGCTTTTTGAAGCGGGTGCTGTGGATGTGACATTGCAACCCATCCAAATGAAAAAGAATCGTCCCGCGATTCTTCTCTCTTGTCAGTCTCCCTGGGAGAAGAAGGATAAAATTTGTGATCTTATCCTCAAAGAGACGACAACGTTTGGGGTGCGCTATTATCCGGTCGAGCGAAAAGTACTGACGCGAGAGCTGAAAACAATCGCCACGAAGGTTGGAAAAATTCGTTTTAAAATCGGAAAAGATGAGAAGGGAAATATCATCAAACAAATTCCAGAATATGAGGATGTGAAAAGAATTGCTTCCTCCGAAGGAGTGTCTTGCCTTAAGCTCTATCAGAGCCTCTTTCAGAAGTAAGGATCTCTTCCTTGCAATTTAGCGAGGTCTTTTGCACACTATCGTCATGCGATTTCATGCTGATGTTGAAAAAATCAAAGATGTAAGTCTTTGTGAGGTTATGAAACAAGAAAAGGAACTTCGTTCTTTTTTTCGAAAACTTCCGGTTGACCTTGTGTTTCTTCACGGTTCTTTTTCCATGCAGAACATGAAACCACTCAGCGATATTGATATCGCCTTACTTTTTCAAAATGACAAAGGAACATTTTCACTGATTGGGAAAATACGCGAGAAAATGGAGGAAGTCTTTGGGCGAACTGATATTGACATTGCCATCTTAAATCGTGCTTCACCACTTTTATGGATGAATGTTCTGCAAACCGGAAAACTTCTCTATTGTCGAAATGAAAAGAGCTTCAAACAATTTCGTTTGAAGACGATCCAACGTTACTTGAATACGAAACATTTGCGTCGTCAGCTTCACCTCTCTCTCCAAGAAGCTGTTTTAAGGAAAGCATCATGACACCTCTGAAACAAGAATCGATCTCATCAAAACTTCTTCGAATTCGTCGGAATGTAAAGGAACTGGAGCAGTTGGGAAAACTTCCTTATAAAGCGTATGTGCAAAATATTTTGCATACATCGACAGCAGAGCGTTTACTGCAAGTGTCGATTGAAGCGATGCTTGATATTGGATCGCATATTGTTGCTGAGGAGAGCTTAGGGGAACCGCTTGAATATCGCGATGTGTTTCTTCTTTTGATCAAAGGAAAAATTCTTTCAAAAGAAAAAGAGACAGCATTTATCAATCTTGCAGGTCTTCGTAATCGCATTGTGCATGTCTATGAAGATATCGATCACAAACAAATCTATCGTTTTCTGAAGCATGAATTGGGAGATATCGAATATTTTGTCACTGCGGTGATGCGGTATTTAAAAAAGCAGAAATGAAATAAATTCTATGTTAAAAAATGGTCCAGAATAAGGGCGAGTAACAGCAGGAGCAGATAGACAATCGAATATCCAAAAAGTTTCCAGGCAACAGGAGTTGTTTTGGTCACAAAAAGATTGATGGTCATGCCGATAAAAATCGCTCCCAGAATGATCGACGTAATTCCATAAAACCGCCCGATGCTTTCAAAAAGCATAAGTGAAACAGCTACTGGGACGAGAACGAGCGAATAGAGCAAAATCTGTTTGCGTGTCGCTTCATCACCCGCTACAAGTGGCAACATAGGAAGTCCCACTTTTGCATAATCTTCTTTGCAGCAAAGAGCGAGTGCCCAGAAGTGGGGCGGCGTCCACAGAAAGATAATCAAAAAGATAAGAAACGGGATCCAATGCAAGGTTCCCGTTGCTGCAGCCCAACCGATCAGAGGTCCTGTTGCTCCGGCAATGCCGCCGATCACGATGTTGTAGGGCGTCCGTGGTTTGAGCCACAGTGTGTAATAGAAACTGTAAAAGAGAATGGTGCCAAGCCCTAGAAAAGCCGCAAGCCATCCACCAAATTTCCAAAGTAAAAAGGAACCGAGAACACCGGAGAGAATGCTGAAGAGAAGAGCATTTCTCGGTCTTATCTGAGCCAGAGGAAGAGGGCGCTTGCGGGCTGTGCGTGCCATCAGTTTATCGATGTCACGTTCAAAGTATTGATTAAAACTATTTGCAGATCCACCAATAATAAAGATCGCAAGGACAAGAATCCAAAGTCGTGACTGCTCTGTGAGAAGACTCCCTTCAATGACGAGAGCGGTTAAACCACTGAGCGCAAAGAGAAGACTAATGCGCGGTTTAGTGAGATTCAAATAAGCGAACACGTTGTGCCTCATAAGCAGTGATAAAAAGAAGTGCGTAGAGTATCGTTCCCATTCCGAGATGCGACACTCGAACACTCATCGGCAGAGCAAAAAGAACATTGATGATGCCAAGCAACACTTGAAGCATCATACTGCCAAAAATAAGAAAAAGGAGAATCCTTCCTTTTTTGGTCGGTTTTTTTTGTAACGTGAGAATCACCGTAAGAGTTACCATGATGAAAATTACGTAAGCCATGATGCGGTGCCAGAAGTGCAGAGCGACAGCTCCTTCAAGCGGTGGAATCCACTCTCCAAAACATTTTGGAAAATCTGGACATGCGAGACCGGCATGTGACGAAGCGACAAAGCCGCCGAGAATGAGTTGGAGGTAGACGAGAAGAGTGGCACCAATGAACCAAACTGTTTTCGCATTTTCTCTCGGGGAACGGCTGCTTGCGGTTACGCTCCTCACAGCCTCTGTTTCAGTCGGCGCTTTTATTTCATATGGCATCGACGCGCCTCCCTCAGAGGTCCCCTGCGAGAAAATCCTCAACAGTTTGGGAACGCCATTACCAACAAGACGCAGTCGCATCCACAAAAGTGTCGTCAAAAAAAGTGTCCCAACGCCGAGATGAATACTGACGACATAGGGCGCAAGTGCGGTGAAAATAGCAGCTCCACCGAGACCGGCTTGAATGAGAAGTAAGACAAACGAAAGAATAGCAATTGCCCCAAGTTCTTTACGATATCGTTTTCGAAAAGCGACAAGAAGAATAGAAAGGGCGCCAGCCCCCACAATGGTCGCAATTATTCGATGTCCCCACTCAAGAAAAATCGGCAACTCCATCGGCGGAATAAATTGTCCATGACAGAGTGGCCAATCGGGACAAGCAAGTCCAGAACCCGTGCTCCTTACAAGCGCTCCCCACAGAAAAAGGACAAAGGTGAGAAGAATGGTTCCTGAAAGAAGTTTTTTCATTGAGGCGACCAATAACTGACTGTCAGTTATTGGTAAAGTCTGTTGTTCAACCTGAAAGGAGATACAACATAATATAAATGATGACACCCGTCACGGACACGTACATCCAGACAGGCCAGAGAATGCGCGTGATGCGAGCGTGTCGATCGAAGTGTCCCTTGAGAGCGTAAAAAAGTGCAAGTCCAATAAAGGGAATGATAAGGACCGCAAGCGGGATGTGTGTAAAAAGAATGAAATAGTAAATGCTGCGGAGAACACCGGTGTCAGTATATCGCGTGATCAATTGAACATTGAAATGATAATAAAGATAAAACGTGAGAAAGAGAGAAGAGACAAGAAGTGCAAGAAGCATGAGTTTTCGATGAAGTGCGATATTTCCACGTTTGATCGCTATTCTTCCGAAAAAAAGGAGCGTCGCTGCAACGGCATTTAAGCTTGCGTTAAGTGTCGGAATATTTTCAAGCGAGATCATTTTTTTGCTGTCACGCGAGAGAGAGCGTGGAAAATATCATTCGGAAGTCTGTCCATCTGAGCAGCATCACTAAAGGAATAGTAATTGAGAATATTCAACTGATCGTCAACTAAGACAAAGCGATCGCTATGCGCAAGGGGATCAGCGGGACTTCCAATTTTAAATCCTTCGATCAGAAGTTTTTTGATGTCATCGCTTTCGCCGGTGAGAAAATGCCAACGGTTGATATCCGCATGAAAGCGCTGTGCGTACTCCGAGAGTATTTGCGGAGTGTCGGTGTGAGGATCAACGGTAATAGAGATGAACTGAACTTCTTTCTCTTTAAATTGTTTTTCAAGTTGGCTCATTGCAGTTGAAAGTCGCGGACAAAAATCGGGACAACTCGTGAAAATAAAATTGACGACCGAAACTTTTCCTTCGAGTTGCTGAAATGAAAAAGGCTTTGCCGCTGTATCAATGAGAGTAAACGAGGTCAGAGGTGTCGCTTGTTGTAAGGGAAGGGGCGAAGTTTGAGGAGCATTCCCCCAAAACGCAATGACAGCGACAGTGACGAAAACGCCGAGCAAAAGGAGCGAAAAATTGATTTTAGTCATAAGTGGTCGCTACCAAAGAGAGGTTTCAGCGTCAATCGGATGTTCTGGAATTTATTTTTAAAATGATGTCATCGCGAGCCCGAAGGGCGTGGCGATCTCTCGAAAACACTGTCCGTAGGAGATTGCTTCGTCGCTAACGCTTCTCGCAATGACATAAGAAGACTCTAGTTGATTTTTTTGGAGGATTGTTTAGGGTCCGCTCCATGAAAAAATGGTTTCTTCTCACGACCAGTTTCTTTCTCTTAAGTGCCGCCACGGTCCAAGCTGCTGACCTCAAACGCGGCGAATATCTTTTTCAAGCCTGTACAGCGTGCCATGGCTCAAAGGCTCAGGGGAATAAAGTTTATGGCGCTCCACAACTTGCTGGACAGAAAGCATGGTATCTCTCCCTGCAACTCAAAAAATTTCAGCAAGGCATACGTGGCGCCCACCACGAAGATGTCTCTGGTTTAAAGATGCGGCCGATGTCGCGATATTTGCGCTCTGACGAAGATATCGAAAATGTTTCGGAATATATGGCAACGCTTTCTCCGCGTTTACCAGCTCAAACGCTTCAAGGTGGGAATGCTGTCAATGGCAAGGTGGCGTATGGGACGTGCGCTGCATGTCATGGCATGGATGCAAAAGGGACGGATACCCTGAAAGCCCCGGACCTGACACATTTGAATGACTGGTACATCTTGACGCAAATTCAGAATTACAAAACAAAAATTCGTGGCGCTCATCCCCGGGATGCTGAAGGTGCGCAAATGGCGCCCATGGCAATGAGTTTGGCAAATGAACAGATGATCAAGGATGTCATTGCGTATATTGAATCACTTCGTTAACAAGAGGAGTTTTTTATGAGTGAACATGAACACATGGACCCACACGGAGTTGCAAAGATAAGCTTTATTGCAACAACCATATCGGTTTTTGTTTGTATCGGGATTGTTATCGTTTTTATTTTTTAAGAAATGAGTGAGCCTTTTCATGATTGAACATTTTCTGCCACAAGCTTCTTCATTTGCGCATGACGTCGATTCTCTTTTTTCGCTCATTACGTATGTTGCTGGTTTTTGGTTTATCGCAGCCGAGCTTGTTATTTTTTACATGCTTTTCCGATTTCGTCGCCGGGATGGAGTAAAAGCTCACTATATTGCCGGGACAAAAAAATCAGAGAAGAAATGGCTCAGTCGTCCTCATTATCTCTTTTTACTCTGCGATATTGTCCTCATTGTTGGAGCTGTTACGGTATGGGGAAAAATTAAACAGAATACGCTACCACCCGCTGATCTCCAAATTCGCGTTATCGGACAGCAGTGGGCATGGACCTTTGTGCACCCTGGAGTTGATGGAAAGCTTGATACTGAAGACGATATCATCACGATTGATGATCTTCATGTGGTGAAAGATAAAACCTATCATTTTCTTCTGGAATCGAAAGATGTGGTCCACAGTTTTTCAGTTCCGGTTTTTCGTTTAAAACAGGATGCGGTTCCAGGTCGTGTGATTACAGGATGGTTTCAGCCCATCCTTACAGGAACGTTTGATATTCAGTGCGCTGAAATGTGTGGTATCGGTCATGGACTTATGGGTGCAAGAATCACGATTGAGACGGAAGCCGATTACATGGCGTGGATGAAGCAACAACCAAAGACAGGGGCGATCGTCGCTGCAAAATAAAAGGATTTTTCTATGAGTCACACGCATCAAAGTTTTTGGAGTAAGTATATTTTCTCGACGGATCATAAAGTGATCGGGATGCAATATTTCTTCACCGGTCTTTTTATGGCAATGATTGGAGTTTTCTTTGTTTATGTCTTTCGCATGCAGCTTGCGTTTCCTGGCCTCTCTATTCCTGGTTGGGGACTTGTCACACCTCATGCCTATAACTCGCTGATTACAAATCACGGAACCATCATGATTTTTTGGGTCGCGATGCCTGTGCTGATCGCTGCTTTTGGAAATTATCTCATTCCGCTCATGATCGGGTGTGATGATATGGTATTCCCGAAAATCAATCGTCTCTCCTATCAGATTTTTTTATTGAGTGCTCTTGTGCTCATCAGTTCCTTTTTCGTTCCAGGTGGTGGTTTTGGTGGCGCATGGACTGCTTACCCTCCGCTTTCTGCGCATGCGAATTACAACATGACTCCTTTTGGTGCCCCGCTGTGGCTGATTGCAGTCGCGCTTGAGTTTGTCGCTTTTCTCCTTGGCGGAATTAATTTTGTCACAACGACGATGAATGCACGCGCCAAGGGAATGAAGATGTATGATATCCCTCTCGTTATCTGGATGATTGTGATCGCAAGTCTTCTCTTTATGGCATCGGTTGGTCCACTGATTGCTGGCGCCATCATGCTTCTCTTTGATCAGCTTCTTGGAACCTCGTTTTATAATGTTCCCGGTGGCGGGGATCCACTTCTCTGGCAACATCTTTTCTGGTTCTTTGGTCATCCTGAAGTTTATGTTGTGCTGCTTCCAGCGATGGGGATTGTTGCAGAAGTCATCACGACGTTTTCGCGCAAAAAACTTTTTGGATATAAAACGATTCTCTATTCCACATTTGTCGTTGGAATCTTAAGTTTCTTTGTCTGGGCGCATCATCAATTTATTGCAGGCATTGATCCTCGCATGGCAAATATTTTTGTGGTAACGACCCTCATCATTTCTGTCCCCATTGCGGAAATGATTTTTTGCTATATGGCGACACTTTGGGGTGGTTCCATTCATTTTACAACGCCTATGCTTTTTGGAATCGCGTTTGTGATGGAGTTTATTATCGGAGGCATCACGGGTCTCTATCTCGGCTCAAGCGGAACTGATATTTATTTTCACGACACCTATTTTGTATTAGCACATTTTCATTATACCTTTGTTCCGATAGCCGTCATTGCGGTATTTGCGGGGATTTACTACTGGTTTCCAAAAATATTTGGCCGCATGATGAATGAAACACTTGGCCACGTTCATTTTTGGGGAACCGTGATTCCGTTTAACTGTATTTTTATTCCCCTCTTTTTACTTGGAATGGCAGGAGATCATCGTCGTATTTATGACTACACCAACTTTCCAGAACTGAATACTGCGGTGCTTCAACATTGGAGAATTTTTGCGACCTATTCTCTCTTGATCATGATTCTTTTTCAGATTCCGTTTATTTATAATTTTGTGACAAGTCTTCGTCGTGGAAAAAAGGCAGGGGCTAATCCCTGGAAGGCAAATACACTTGAATGGGTTGCTCCCTCACCTCCTCCGCATGGAAATTTTGCAACACTCCCTGAAGTGTATCGGGGACCGTATGAATATAGTGTCGAAGGACGAAAAGAAGATTATTGGCCGCAGAATATTCCGGGATAATGACCAGGGAGAATTACCAATAACTGACAGTCAGTTATTGGTAAAGCGAGAGGAGTCAGCAATGAGTTCGCATGTACCTATAGCAACGACGAGATCAGCGAGTGGCATCCCAACAGCGAGACTTGCTGTTTGGTGGGTGATTGCTTCTGAAATTGTAATTTTTGGTGGACTCCTTGCCTGCTATCTTCTTTTTCGTTTGCGTCATGAAAGCTGGATGTATGAAGCTGCTCACACCAATACGGTTGCTGGAGCCTTTAACACTTTTATCCTTTTAACCTCGAGCCTCTTTGTGGTGCTTGCCCATAAAGCCGCTGAAGCGCGCGATACGGTGAGCGCCTATAAATATCTCTGGTATACGATTGGTGGCGGTGGAATTTTTATGATGGTCAAAGCCTATGAATACACGACCGAGATTACGCACGGCTTCACCATGTTCAAGAGTGTTTTTTGGTCTTTTTATTATACGGCGACCGGACTTCACGGTCTTCACGTTCTTGCAGGCATGCTCATTATGGCAATTATTTCTCGCGATGTGAAAAAAGGGGAGAACCTTCACCGCGTTGAAGCGATTGGAATCTATTGGCACTTTGTCGATATCGTCTGGATCTTTCTTTTCCCGTTGCTCTATATCGCGAAGTGAACCAGGGATGAAGGATACATCCCTGGTTCATCCTGAGCTTGTCGAAGGATGAATATTTGGGAATGGAGGTTTTGTGGCAGCAGGTCATACACATGTAAGTTACACGAAAATTTGGATCATCTTGATGGTGCTTTTGTGCGTCAGCATGCTGGGCCCTCTTGTTGGTCTTCCGTGGCTTACGCTTATGACAGCATTTGGGATTGCAGTTGTGAAAGCTCTTTTTGTCGCAGCTCATTTTATGCATCTCAACATTGAAAAGAAATTTGTTTGGTACATTCTTCTTGTGTGTCTCTCTTTTCTTCTCCTTCTCTTTTTCTTCGTTGCTCCAGATGTGATGATGGAACAAGGTCGACATTGGCAGATGTTGAAACATGATTAAGCAACAAACCACCATTCTTCCAAGCGCTGCTCTCGGAATGATCATTTTTATTTTTACGGAAGTGATGCTTTTTGCAGCTTTTATCAGCGCCTATCTTATTGTGAGTGCTGGAGCTCTTGATTGGCCGCCGATCAATCAACCTCGCTTGCCTGCGATGGCGACGGGATTTAACACGGTAGTTCTTTTCTTCAGTGGCATCTTTCTTTTTCTTGCATCGCGTTCATTTTCGCGAGGAGTCGCAGATGAAACGAAAAAGTTTCTCTTTCTGTCGCTCACCGCCGGTCTCTTTTTTGTGCTCTTTCAGGGGGCTGAGTGGGTGAGGCTTATTGGGTATGGACTGACGATGACCTCAAGCGTTTATGGAAGTTTCTTTTATCTTCTTATTGGAGCGCATGGCCTTCATGCGGTTGCCGCAATTCTTCTTTTGTGGGTGATGTATTTCCGTTTTCGAAAAGATCGTTTAACGAGAGAGAGTTTTCTTGCTGCTCAATTTTTTTGGTATTTTGTCGTTGGCGTGTGGCCAATACTCTATGGACTCGTTTACTTTTAAAATTTTCTTTATCTTCTTTTTTCTTTTTACATCAGACGCCTTCGCTTGTCCCGTCTGCTTTTCTGCGAAAGGTGACTCGCTTCATGCTTTTTATCTCAGCACCGTACTCCTCAGTTTTCTTCCCTTAGGAATGATCGGCGGTTTCTTCCTCTGGTATCGTCGACAGATGAAGGAAAATAAAATTTCAAGTTGACAGTTATTATTAAAATATAATAATATCTGTCTACATGAATATTGATGCCAAAATATTATTCGCCTTACAATCCCTTATTCCCCAACATCGGGGAGTTTTTGCCATCAGCGACCTGAACAATCTCTTTTTGACTCGAACAGCTGTTGAGCTTCAACAAAAACTCACCCCATTTTTAAAAGAAAAAATCTTATATCGCATCTGTCGGGGAATTTATGTCACCCAAAATTTTGATCTCGAGTGGCTCTCTCAGAAAATTTGTCCACACTCAGCCATCAGTTTTGGGTCGGTTCTCGCAAAAGAACTCGTGATCGGCTCCATTCCGCAAAAAACAGTTTATGCAGCGAAAAAAGGAAAAACACGCGTTTACAAAACATCCTTGGGACAAGTCGTGCATCTTGGTTTTGCAACTGCGGGTAACAGACTCTGGTTTGGTTATGAAATGACAAAGAATGGCATTCAGTATGCCGATGCGGAAAAAGCTTTTTTAGATACGCTCTATTTTTATCAAAAGGGACATAAATTTGCGTTCAATATCTACTCGGATATTCAGGCGCATCGTCTCGATCAAAAAAAGTTACAACACTATCTTCGACAATATAAAAATCCAAAATTCAAAACATTTGTTCAAGGAGTTTTACATGGATACGATTCAATCTGATGAGGCTCTCCGTATTTTTATCATCAATCATTTAGGGAAAAGCTTGGGAGAACATGCCATTCTCAAAGGTGGGATGGTTTTAAGACTCCTCGATTGCCCGCGTTACACGAATGATCTCGATTATGTTTTCATCCCTTTTAAATCCAAAAGAGAGATACAGCCGCTCATCATGAAGACGCTTGGTGAACTCGAGGGAGTCGAAGTGAAACATCGTTTTCATTCGACGAATGTTCAGTTTGATGTGATGTTAAAAAACAGGTTTGGCACATTCAAAACACAGATTGAAGCTAATGTTGCCGATACATGTGCTGCGCAAGCAATGACGACGGGTGATGTTGCCTTACAATTTCAGCAAGCCCCTCAAATCATTCGTGTGATGCGATTTGACGTGATGTTAGCGCATAAGCTTGCAGCGTGGAACGAGCGCCGACTCATGCGCGATTTGTACGATGCCTATTTTATTTTTAAACATTTGAATGTATCGCCTCATTTGGATGTGCTGCGTCTTCGTCTTGAAGATATCCATTATGCGAAATCGATCTCTGGAAAATCGCTTCCCAAAAAAATGAGTCTTGAGAAATTCTGGAAGCTCCTCGCTTCTGAGTTGAAAACACTTACCGATGCAGATCTCGAACATGAACTGAGAGATTCTTTGGAGGAGCATCAACTGTTAGGTCTTGATCATAAAATAAGAATTGTGCTGACGCAGATGATGGAACAAATATAAAGAAGTGGCATCTTTCTGGAGCAGATTTAGAGATTTATTTCGTAACGTGTACTTCGGCCGCTTCCCGTGGCAAGAAGTGCTCCGATTTTTTCTAAGTGTTGAAGATCGCGTGTCGCGGTTGCTTTTGAGATTTTGGTAAGGCTCGCATATTTTCGCGCTGTCATTCCTCCTTCAAATCCAGAAGGACCTTCTTTCAACATACGGCGAATGACTTTGAGTTGGCGTTCACTTAGCTGATCTTTGTAACGATCGAAATATTCTGCTTTGTGAAAAACAAATTCGATTGTTTTTTCAGCATCTTCCTGCGCTAAGATAATGGTGTTTACAAAATAAAAAATCCATTCCGTAATTTCATTAGATCGCTGCGCTTTTTCGAGAGCTGCATAGTAATCCTTTTTATGAGCTTCAATTGTCTTCGAGAAACTTAAAAGTATGGGTCGTCCCAACCCCTGTGAAAGAGCTTTCTCAGCAAGAGCGCGTCCGATTCTCCCATTTCCATCATCAAAAGGATGAATGCTTTCAAAATAGAGATGTGTGATGGCTGCACGAACTGGACCGACTTGATCTGCTTCATTGAACCAGTGGATGAAACGTTCCATTTCGTGAGGAACGTTTTTTGCTGGTGGCGCTTCAAAATGAACTTTCCACTTTCCCACAGAACCGGAAACGACTTGCATAGGCTCCGGATCTTTTCGCCATCCTCCAATGATCAGTTTTTCGTGGCGGTGACCTTGCATCAACATACGGTGCCAATGAAAAAGGGTGGCTTGAGTGAGAGGCTTTGAGAAAGACTGACGAACCGCAATAAGAAGTTCAGCAATCCCTTCTGCTCGTTTATCGCTCACTTTTTCTGGAGATGGATTCAAACCCAATTGATTGCGCAGCGAAGAGACGACATCTGCCCGACGTAAATATTCCCCTTCAATCTCTGAGGTTTTGATCGCTTCATCGAGCATGAAATCGATGAGAGTCTCTTGTTGCATGTTTTCGGGTAAGCCCCGCAGAAGGCCGCTGACAGTTCCAGTCTTTTCAGCAAAAGTGAATAAAAGCTCTTGAATATCAGGAAGTTGATAGCGAAGATGGGGCCAATCCGGAAGTTGCCAATTGTATTTCATGAGCCGATTATGAACATTAATCGGCTCATAATCAAGAAAAATTTGAGCCGATTAAATCGGCTTATTGGCTCCTTGGTTTTCTTTCAACCATACTTTTACAAGAGATCGAGTGCGGCGACAGCGCGGGCAATGGGATCTTTGATGGCTTTCAAATAACTGGGATCACTAAGAGTTAATTCGGGTAAACCTTGAGAAGAGATCGTAATGCTTGTCAGATTTTTCTTCTCGGTTTGAATGACAAGTGTATAAAAACGATTATTCACTGCATGGAGAGAAAGCGTCGCTCTCTTGTTTGGAAGGTCTGAGGTTGGTGACAAAAGTTGTGGTATTTCTCTTTGCAGAGCACTTCGAACCTGTACCTTTATTGCTGACGCAATATTTTTTCCTTCTTGAAGCGTTTCAAGAGCGATCCGGAAAAGTGGATTCCCGCGCTCGAGAACTACGGGTTCATACAAAGATGCAGAACATGCTTGATAGACTTCAGGCATGTCATTCGTTCCATGACGTACAATACAACTCTCGCCTCTATGGATTGAAATTTCGCGGTCATTTCCAGTGCTATAGATACGGCTGATTGAATCTAATGTTCCATCAACGGAGTTTGAACAGACAGTCATAGCTCCTCCTTTGATCAGGTGTTTCGTTCAATTCAATATCGGCGAGGCGAAGAACAAGTTGCTTTCTCTTTTAACTCCCCTTTTCAACGAGAAGTTCAAGAGCGAATTCAATGGGAAGCATTTCCTTTGGTCCTTTGGGGAGCTTATCAAGACCGCTGGCTGCAAGGGTTTGAGGTGTCTCTTTGGGAGCCTTAGAGTCAAATGTGCGGACGAAATGCGCAAGCGCCCAACGATCTTTTATCGGAAGCGTTACGAAAGAGGCCATCCCAGTTCCAGGGCTTCCTTCGGTAATCGTCATAAAAATCTGAGAGGGGGCGCCACCTTTTGTCCATTCACCTGAGGTAAAGTTGCGAGGAGGAGGACTCAACATTTTTCCTGCAATACCATCTCCTCTCCCACTTGTGCCATGACAAGAGGCGCAGTTTTGCACAAAGAGTTCCTGGCCGTGAGCAATGAGTTCGGGTGTTGATTGTCGAAAGGGAGTATCATCTACAATCATTTCCTGCGCAGCAGTTTTTGTAGCGGCTTCTGCTGCTTCTTTGGCCTCGAGTTCAGCATGCAATTTTTCTGCATCGTGTTTCGATTTTGAATAAGTGAACGAGAGCGAGACCACAAAAAAAAGAAGCGTTGCAATAATGACTTTTGTTGAAGGTTCTTTTGATAAATTCATAACCCTACCATCCTATTGATGAAGATGAAGTCCTTCTGCAAGATAAGGATCTTTTACAGCAACCGGAGAAACTCGAGTAAAGAAACTTCCAACACTCAAGAAAAAGAGCCCCGCAAATCCGATAAAGAGACCAATCTCAATCCATCCGAAAACAGGTGCATCAAAGAAGGTCGGAAACACAAGCCAGTAGATATCAATCCACTGCGCACAGAAAATCCAGATCGCTGCAGCAAGTAAAATATTTTGGTTTCGTTTTGCTTTGCGCGAAATGAGCGTAAAGAAAGGAACGACAAATTTTATGGCAATGAAGCAGAACGAAAAGATTTTCCAGGAACCGGTCACGCGGGGAATCATATACATAGTTTCTTCCGGGAGATTTGCGTACCAGATGAGCATAAATTGTGAAAAGGCGATGTAGGCCCAAAAAACCAGAAATGCAAAAAGGAGTTTTCCTAAATCGTGGTAGTGATTTTCATTGATGACCTCTCGTAAATATCCGGCTTTATGGAGGAGGATGACGATGATGGTCATCATGGAAAGACCGCTCAGAAAAAGAATCGCCCAACAGTAGATTCCAAAAATCGTACTAAACCAATGTGGAGAGAGGGACATCATCAGATCAAAACTGATGAAGGAAAATCCCCACGCAAAGACGAGCAAAAAGGGAGCCGCAATTTTGGTGTTGAGTTTCGTAAGATGCGGATCGCCCGTGATATCTTGGCGAAGCGAATTTTTGGTCATCCAATATCCAGTTCCAAAAGCGAAAAGATAAAAGAGAATCTGACGAAGCGCAAAAAAGGTTTCATTGAGATAAGGTTTTTTCAGAGTTAACAGGTGATCCGTGGCAACGACATCGTGATGGGTCCATTCGTAGAGATGATGCAATCCTCCAAATGCCAAAACCAAGAAAAGAAGAAAAGAAACCGGGAGATAGGCAAGAAAAGTTTCCGGAATACGGCGAATGGAAGCAGACCAGCTCGAAGCGGTAATATGCTGGAGTGCCACAAAGAAGACTCCCGCCACGCTCACACAAAGCCAGAAATAATACTCAAGGAGAAAGTTTGCCCATGCACGCTGTGCGTCGACACTCAGCCCAATGGCGAATGTAATGATGCCGATGGCGATAGCAATCATCAAGACGATACGGCTCTTTTTGGGCCACATGATTTTTTGTAATTCAATATTCATTATATTTATATCCTTCTTGAATCTTTATGTATGATGGTCATCCCTGCGAAGGCAGGGATCCAGAAGCTTGTCCCCACGAAGGTGGGGATCTGGCTGGATTCCCGCCTACGCGGGAATGACAGACTACTATTTCGGTCCCTCAAGTTCTTCATTCAACTTTTTCAAATCTTCTTCACGAGGATTATTTGCTCGCTGAAGAACGCGAATATAATTTACAATTGCCCATCGATCCTGCGGACTCATCTGGGTTGCATACGAAGGCATCAAGTTTTGTCCGACCATCATGGTGTGGAAAATTTCTCCATCGGCCCACTGCATGATTTTTTCAGAGGTGAGAGAGGGAGGTCGTGGAAATTTCGGAACAATGGTGCCATCTCCGAGTCCCCGCTCACCGTGGCAGACAATGCAATAGGTGCTAAAGGCTTTTTGGCCTTTGAGTAAATTTTCTTTTGTTTTCGGAAACGGATTTTTTAAGTTCACAGCAGCAATGGATCCCTCGCCAAGTTTATAGGGATAAGGCGCAAATCCTTGTGGAATCGTCCCTGCCACAGGTGTGCGCATCGGTGCTTCTTGCGCTTTGACTGAACGCGAGTCCATCATGTTCGGCATGTATTCATAGGTCGGTTTGTTATGCCCGTCACAGGCAATACAAAAAAAGAAAAAGCTCAAAATACAAAATCGTGCTGCAGACCAAAAGGTGCCTGACATCTTCATGTCATCGCAAGCCCGAAGGGCGTGGCGCTCTCCCGGAAAGACTGTTTGCAGGAGATTGCTTCGTCGCCCCCAAAGATATGTGAGGGGCTCCTCGCAATGACATACGAGAGCTTTGAAAACACGCTCAAAGATGCCAGACACCTTTTGGCTCTCGACGCTAAACAATTGTCCTCATTTCTTCAGCATTCGAATCTTTCAATACATCGTGAATGGCCGCTGCATCAAAGCGAATGTCACGTTCATCAATAAAAAGTCCAAAGCGATCGTTGCTAAATCTCAGATCAAGTACTGGCTGACGAAAATCTTTGAGAAGCGTCATGACAATCATCATCAAAGCGGTGGTGACACCACTTGTCAGCACCATGAACTCAAAGGTGATCGGAATAAATGCAGGCCATGAGAGAGGCGGTTTTCCGCCGACATTAACAGGCCATGAAATCGTCAGTGCCCACAGTTGAAACGAGAAAGCGAGAGCTGTTCCGGTGAGCGCGACAACAAAGGTAATGTAGGGAATCCAGGAACGTGAAAGGCCCATGACCTCTTCAAGCCCATGTACGGGAAAGGGCGAATAGACGTCGATTTTTTTGATGCGAAGACTGCGAATCTTCTTCACGGCAGAGAGAAGATCTTCAGGATGTGTAAAAATGGCGAGGATTCCTTTTTTCATTTCTTCTTCACCTTCAACACTGCTTTGACTTCAAACATACAAATCATCGGAAGGACTCGGCAGAAGATGAGAAAGAGAGAGAAGAAGAGTCCAAAACTTCCGATGAGAAATCCGATTTCATAAATCGTGGGTTTATAATAATCCCAACTCGACGGGAGAAAATCGCGATGCAGTCCCGTGACAATAATCACAAAGCGCTCAAACCACATGCCGATGTTGATAAAAATAGAAGCGACAAACATTACCGCAATATTGCGACGTATCTTTTTAAACCAGAAAATTTGAGGGACAAGAACGTTGCAGGTCATCATGGTCCAATACGCCCACGCAAAAGGACCGGAAACGCGATTGAGAAAAACAAATCGTTCATAGAGATTGCCGCTGTACCACGCGATGAAAAGTTCGGTGATATACGCATAGCCAACCATCATTCCCGTCAGCAACATAATCTTGTTCATCTTTTCCAGATGATCAACAGTGATGTAATTTTTAAAATTGAGCACTTCGCGTGCAATGATGAGAAGGGTCATGACCATGGCAAAACCAGAGAAAATCGCACCCGCAACAAAGTACGGAGGAAAAATGGTGGTGTGCCAACCAGGAAGAATAGAAACGGCAAAATCGAAACTGACAACCGAGTGGACGGAGAGAACGAGCGGGGTTGAGAGTCCTGCGAGAAGCATATAGACCATTTCGTAGTGAACCCATCGACGCGCAGAGCCTCTCCAACCGAGAGAGAGAACACCGTAAACGAGTTTTCGTATTTTATGTTTCGCGCGATCTCGTGCGGTGGCGAGATCCGGAACAAGACCCAAATACCAGAAGAGAAGTGAAATCGTAAAATAGGTCGAGAAGGCAAAGACATCCCACAGCAGTGGCGAATTAAAATTGACCCAAAGCTGACGCTGATTCGGATAGGGAAGGAGCCAAAACATCGCATACCAAGGACGCCCCGTGTGCAGAAATGGAAAGAGAAGAGCGGTCATGACGGCGAAAATCGTCATAGCTTCCGCAGAACGATTGATCGCGGTTCGCCATTTTTGACGAAAGAGAAAAAGGATTGCGGAGATTAACGTTCCTGCATGTCCGATGCCGATCCAGAAAACCATGTTCGTGATATCCCATGCCCAACCGACCGGTTGTTTCAGTCCCCAAACGCCGATGCCGCGACGCACGAGTTCCACAACGACGACCACTCCGAAAAGGAGCATGCTCATCGTGATGCTAAAAAGGATCCACCATCGTTTGGTCGGAAAACTTTCGAATGGTGTGCAGACATCTTCCGTAACGTCTGCATACGTTTTATTTCCGGTGACGAGTTCAGGTCGTACGATTTTGTTTCCCACAATATCCATTACGCTTTATTCCTTATCTTCGATAAATACGTCACCGATGGACGCGTATTGAGATCTGCAAGCACATGATATCCCCGTTTCGATGCCGCTCGTTTTGAAACTTCGCTCTTTGGATCATTTAAATTTCCAAAGACAATCGCTTGCGCCGGACAGCTTTGCTGACACGCGGTCTGAATTTCACCGTCTTTAAGCTCTCGGCCTTCAAGCTTTGCCTCGTGACGCTTTTCCTGAACGCGCTGAATACAAAACGTACATTTTTCCATGACTCCGCGCGTACGAACTGTCACATCGGGATTGAGCGCAAGCTGTTGCGGTTCTTCAAAATTTTCACTGTACTCAAAGAAATTAAATCGACGGACTTTGTAAGGACAATTATTGGAACAATATCTCGTTCCCACGCAACGATTATAGGTCATCATATTCAGACCATCATCGCTGTGGAATGTTGCAAGGACCGGGCAAACTGTTTCACACGGAGCATTTTCACACTGCTGACAGAGCATCGGTTGATGGACTACTTCTGGGTTGTGTGCATCGCCACTATAATAACGGTCGATGCGTAACCAGTGCATTTCACGCCCTCGTAGTACTTGATCTTTGCCGACGACCGGCACATTGTTTTCCGCCTGACATGCAACGACACAGGCATTGCATCCGGTACACGCAGTCATGTCGATCGCCATCCCCCAACGCTCTTTCGGATATTCGCGCTCTTTCCACATGGTGAGCAGATGCGGGTGTTCGATCCCAGAAGAGGGATCTTTTTGAAATTCTTCCCATGTTGCTTCAAAGACAATCGGACGATTTTCAATGTTGTGATGTCCTTGTGTGACCGCAAGATCGACTTTTTTTCCGGTGGTTGTAATATTGACATCGATTCCATTCCACTGAAGAGCGGAGCTCTCTCCTTTTTGAAAGGGATAGACATTCACGCCTGTTCCACCACCAATACTTCCGCCAAATGATTGTCCATAACCAACGGAAACCATCATCGTTGATGGAGAGAGTTTAGGTTGAATGTGGACAGGAAGTTTCGCTTTCATTTCTCCTGCTTCAATTTCAATCACTTCACCTTGAGAGATCCCCATTCTCTCTGCTGTTGCGGGTGAAAGAGAGAGATAGTTCTCCCACGTGATTTTTGAAAGGGGATCAGGAAGTTCTTGGAGCCAGCTGTTATTGACATAACGACCATCAAAGATGGCGAGCGAAGGAACAAGTGCCAGTGTCAGTGTTGCTCCAGGCTTTGGCATTTCTGGAAATCCACTGAGCGCAGACGACGAAAAATTTCGCGAAGATGAACGTACGTCATGACGATTGCTAACATGATCGACAAATCCTTCATGTAACGCCTTCTCCCAGAAACGAGCAAAACTCTCGGAGCTGCGATGGACATTTTTTTGCCACCACGTTTGAAGATAACTGTACCAATTTTTCGCATTCATCGCGCCCCATCTGATCAGCGAATCCTGAAAAGAGCGATTCTGATACAGAGGTGAAATCACCGGCTGAGCAATGCTGTAGAGCCCTTTTGCCGGCTCTGCATCGTTCCACATTTCAAGCGCATGCGTCATCGGAGCGCTCTGCGTCGTGGCCGCTTGCGTGGTTTCTGTTTTCTTGTCTGAGCAGTCAATCACAAGAGGAACTTGTTTGAGGGCGTCTGCAAATCCTAGTGTTTGAGGTAAAACAAATGCCGGATTAAAACTCGCCAGAATCACGGCGCCAACTTTTTCTTGTTTCATTTCTTCGACAAGTTTTACGATGTCACGATACGAACTCGACGTTGTTGCTGTTGCTGTGTCCCAATCAATCGTCGCGCCGTCATTCATGAGCGCGCTGTTGAGAAGATTGAGGACAATCTGAAGTTCTCTTCCATATTTTCCATGCACAGGGCCGCCGAGCAGGAGCGACTTGCCGCGCGATTTCCACAGTTGCGTTGCCAGATGTTGCAGCTGCGCTGTTTCAAGTTTCAATGTTTTTGCAACGCGTTCGATGCTGTAGTTGCGTAAAACTTCAGTAATGATCGGATTTCCAGCATAAGCAGATTTTCCACCACGTACGATCAGTTCGTGTGCCAGTGCCAGCGCCACAAAAAGTTCATCGCCAGCAGCAACAGGGATATATTCATCAGCATTCGTCCCTGAAAGAGAAAGCGCTGCTTCAATTGCGACAAATCGGAGCATCTTGCCTTCATCAACTCGACGAGCTTTGGAAAACTGACGCGCAAACTCAACAGGTGAAATCCACGTTCCCAGAAAATCGGCGCCAAAAGAGACGAGTAGCTCCGCTCGATCGAGTCGATACTGCGGGAGTTTGCGCTCTCCAAAACTGACGCTATTTGCTTCCAGAAGCTCTTCAGGAAAAAGAGGACTATACGCTATATGCAATCCGCGATAAGGAATTAAAAACTCGTCGATCAACGCTTTCGTGCTCGGGCTCACGATGGGATCAGTGAAGATCACCACTTTTTTACTGCTCTCTTTCAGTTTTTGAAGTTCTCCCTGAATGCTGCGATCGAGCAGCTCCCATGTGGTCGCGGTATATTCGCCAGATCGTCGATCAACCGCTGCCGGTTCGCGAAGTCGATCGGGATCGTACAGATTTAAGAGGGAGGCTTGTCCGCGAGCACAGAGTCCACCCCCACTTAAAGGATGTTTTTTATTTCCTTCGATTTTGATTGGTCGACCTTCACGCGTTTTAATGAGCGTTCCACACGCTGCGCTGCATTCGCCACATGTGGACGCATACCAATTCGCAATGCCGGGGGTGATCTCTTCGGGCTTATGAACATACGGAATAATTTTTTCGACCGGACGACGCGAACAGCTGATCGATGCAGCAAGAGCACTTGCGCCCATGAGTTTGAGAAACGTGCGTCGTTCCATGGAGGTCGCTTCTTGTTTCATCGGAGGAGCGACAAATTCTTTTCCAGGGGTTGTCTGAAAATCAGCAATCTGTTGTAACTCTTCGATGCTGCCCCAGTATGCTTTGGTGTTCATCTGTTCCATAGTCGTTAGTAGTGGCACGTCTGACAATTAATCGATGCATTGATTTCAGGTTTTCGATGACAGTCGAGACAAAATCCCATTTGCAGTGTTGTCACTTGCTTGATTTTTTCCATTTTTTCAACTTCGCCGTGGCACGATGCACATGCAATGCCTTTGGCAATATGCCTGGCATGATGAAAACGAACATGATCTGGTAAATCATGCACACGAATCCATTCAATCGGAATTTTCTTGTTATACAGTTCTGTCAGTTTTTGAATGTGTGGACTTTCGGTTTTGACGACCTGGTGACAGTTCATGCAGATATTTTGGCTCGGGACAACAGCATGCGGCGATTCTTCAACGCCAATATGACAGTAGGCGCAGGGAATCTGCATGTCACCAGCATGTAATTTATGGCTAAAGGGAATGGGCTGCTCGGGGGCATAGCCAATATTATTGCCAACATACCACCACGAATGAAGCGCGTATCCGATTCCGCTGAGAAGGAGCAGAAGGAGAATGAACCCTACAGCTTTGATAACGATATGGTTCTTCATGAAAAGTTAGGTCGCTCCTTTAACGTTTGGAGCAAATTCTGTCGAGGGAAAATTGAAGCGCGCAAAAAGATGTAAATACAAATCGGCATTTTATATGCTGTTTATCATGATAATCAGCAATCATGTTGCCATTTTATTCATCTTCGGGCAAGCTCTGATCATGCATTATAAGCGTTTGCTCAATTTGAAACAGGACATTCACAAAAAGAGCCTTTTCCTCTTTGGACCGAGGCAGACCGGAAAAACTTCGTTGTTGAAGGAACAATTTCCCGGCGCCCCTTTTTATAACCTGCTTCTTGCTGATGTTTTTCTGAAGGTGAGTCAACGTCCGCACGTGATTCGGGAAGAGCTGCAGACGCGACGAGGAAATGTATCTCCCGTTATTATCGATGAAATTCAAAAACTTCCTCTTTTACTTGATGAAGTGCAGGCAATGATTGAAGAGAAAAAATACCGTTTTATTGTGACAGGAAGTAGCGCTCGTAAACTCAAGCACGGGGGTGGAAATTTGCTTGCGGGTAGAGCGTGGACGCATCATCTGTTTCCACTGACGACATCTGAGATAAAAGAATACGATTTTCTTCGAATCCTCAATTATGGATCTCTTCCATTCATTTATACCTCGTCCGATCCCGAGCGTGAACTTGCAGCGTATGTGGGAACGTATCTTCAGGAAGAGATTCAGGCTGAAGGTTTGACACGAAAAATTGAAAATTTTTCCCGATTTTTACAAGTTGCTTCACTTGCCAATGGTGAACTGATTAATTTTTCCAATATTGCAAGTGATGCGCAAGTCCCACCACGGACTGTTTCGGGATATTTTGCGATCCTTCAAGATACGCTCATTGGGAATTTGTTGGAACCATTTACAGCAACCAAAAAACGGAAAGCAATTTTAACATCGAAATTTTATTTTTTTGATGTCGGTGTCTCCAATTATCTTGCAGGAAGAAAAAATATTCGTCCACAAACAGATCTCTTTGGAAAAGTTTTTGAGCATTTTCTGTTTACAGAACTCAAGGCTTTTCTTTCGTATACACAAGATTCGAGAAAATTCTCCTTCTGGAGATCTGCATCTGGTTATGAAGTCGATTTTCTTATCGGAGATGAAGTGGCGATCGAAGTGAAAGGGACAACAATGGTTTCAGAAAAACATTTAACAGGATTAAAGGCACTTTCTGAAGAGAAAAAATTGAAGAGAAAAATTGTCATATCGCTTGATAGCGTTCCACGTCGCATTGGAGATATCGATGTTCTTCCTTTTCGCGACTTCCTCGCCCAACTCTGGAGTGGAGATATTTAACCTTGAATAAATTCTGTCGAAGGAAAATTGAAGGAAATAATTCTTAGGAGTGGGAAGTTTTTTTCGTCAACGCAATTACGATCAGTCCAGCTTCATAAAGAACAATAAAAGGGACTGCCATGCAGATTTGGCTGATGACATCAGGGGGAGTCAAAAGAGCACCAAAGACAAAGGCGCCAGCGATCATAAAACGACGATTTTTTTTGAGGGTTTCGAGACTGACGATGTCAAAGTGCACGAGAAAAAAGAGCCCAATGGGGAGTTCAAAGACAATTCCAAAGGCGAGGATGAAGCAGAGAACAAACGAGAGATAGAGCTTCATCTGAAGCATCAAAAGGATATCGGTCTCTTGAAGAACGTCGATGAAATAACGAAATCCGTAGGGCATGACGACGTAATAACAGAACGCTCCGCCTAAAATGAAACAGAGCGCTGAAGCAAGGGCCGTGAAAGTTAAAAATTTCTTTTCACGTTTGATGAGCCCTGGAGCAAGAAAAACCCACATTTGATAGAGCCAGAGAGGAGAGGTCAAAAAAGCTCCGGCAATCAGCGCGACTTGAAAATAGACGATCCATCCTTCCATTAAACTGAGTGTCACAAATTCTGCATGATCAGGAAGGAGCCTCAGAAGTGGTTGTTGCAGCCAATGGAAAATCGGTTTCGTAAAAAAACAGACGACACCCGTTCCAGAAATGAGAATGAGAATGATTCTTAAAATACGTTTTCGTAATTCCCGAAGATGACCGAGGAGAGGTATTGGTTGAGTACTCATTTCAAAACTCCATTATTCGGGTGACATCGGAGGTGTTTCCGGGAGGTCTCCGCGCCAAGCGGAGGGCCGGAACACCGCAGGTGGCAGGACCCGTAACAAAAAATGTTTTGAAATGAGTGCTCATCAAGAAGGTTTATCAATATCATCAAACGCATCTTTGGCAGATGCCATCTCGGCGCGCAGTGTGCGCCAGAGCTTTCCGGCTTTACGAAAGAGATCAATGCACCGTTCTGGTCCAAGGACCAAAACGCCAATAGCTGCAATAATCACCATTTCGCCGAAACTGATACCGAACATGTTTATTGATGATCGCTTTCGTCTTTATCTTTATCCTGCAACGATTTTCGAAATCCTTTGATCGCTTGCCCAATCGAAGCCCCAATTTGCGGAAGACGTTTTGCTCCAAAAAGAAGAAGCACAATGAGAAAAATAATGAGTAACTCTCCAATGCCTGGTTTGATAAATCCGATAATGGCATTCATAAAGCCTCCTGTAGTAAGCAGACACGCCATAACGTTAGCGGATTGCTTCAGCGTGATATCTAGGGCGTGCGTAGCACCACAGGAAAGCGATTGCAACTGCAACAATCCCAGCTTTGAAAAACACAGCTTTGAAAAAGACATTTACCAATAACTGACTGTCAGTTATTGGTAAGAGCGAAGAAAGAAGAAGACGATATGCCAAAAAAAAGAACTCACAAAACAGAAGGATTTGCGCATAAACGAGGTGTCGACAGTCACGATGAAGCGGTCAAAGATAAACGTCATCGTCGTCGCAAACATCATGTTTCGAAAGACATTCATGAAGATCGCGGCACCGTTCAAACACGACTTGGGAGAAAGCATCATCCGGTACGACCAAAATAATCTATGCGACTTACTTTTTTAGGTGCAACGGAGACGGTGACTGGTTCGAAATTTCTGCTTGAAACAGAAAAATCGAAGGTGTTGATCGACTGCGGTTTGTTTCAGGGACTGAAAGAGCTGCGTCTCAAAAATTGGACCGCGCTTCCTTTTGATCCTGCTTCTCTTGACGCTGTGGTTTTGACGCACGCTCATATTGATCATACCGGTTATCTTCCCGTTCTTTTTAAACAGGGATTTCGAGGACCGGTCTATGCAACAAGAGCCACACATGATCTGTGTACGATCCTTCTTCCGGATGCTGGATATTTGCAAGAAGAGGATGCTCGCTTTGCGAATCAAAAAGGATACAGCAAACATAAGCCCGCCGAACCTCTGTTTACAGAAGCGCTTGCGCATCGCTCTCTTTCTCTTTTCCGCAATGTTGAAATTGAAAAATCATTTCGAATCAGTGATGATGTAGAAGTTTTCATGACGCCTGCGGGTCATATTTTGGGAGCAACATCGGTTCACCTTCGTCATCAAGGTCGTCATTTTGTTTTTAGCGGTGACGTGGGAAGGCCAAATGATCCGTTGATGAAACCTCCTCAACGCCTCAAAGAAGCCGATGTCCTTGTTTTAGAATCGACGTACGGTGAACGATTGCATGATCCGTCGGATCCCAAAGAACGTATTGCAGCCATTGTCCATCGTGCGGTCAAACAAGGTGGAGTGATTGTGATTCCAGCATTTGCGGTTGGGAGATCACAGACAATTATGTATCTCCTCTCTCAACTGAAAAAAGAGAAGAAGATTCCAGATATTCCGATTTATCTTGATAGTCCTATGGCAATCGCTGCCACAGAGATTTTTTGTGCCTATCGTGATGAACATAAAATTTCCGCTGAAGAAGTGAAGGCGATGTGTGAGCCTGTGACCTACGTTCATACGTCAGAGGAATCCAAAATGATCAGTCACAAAAAGGGACCCATGGTGATTATCTCTGCAAGTGGTATGGCGGGGGGTGGACGGGTGCTGCATCATTTAAAAATGTTTGCGCCGGATGAAAAAAATACGGTTCTTTTTGTCGGTTATCAGCCCGCAGGTTCACGTGGTGAAGCGATGCTTGCCCATGTTCCGACGATTAAAATTCATGGCGAATATGTTCCGATGCGTGCGCGCGTGGAAAATCTCGAGAGTCTTTCAGCGCATGCCGATGCCAAAGAATTGATTGATTGGGTCCAGTCGATCAAGCGTTCTCCACAACAAATTTTTCTGGTACACGGCGAACCTTCGTCTCAAGATGCACTACGGCGTTCTTTATATGATGAACTCAAGTGGAATGCATCCATTCCTCATTACGGCGAGACTGTTAAGGTATAAAAACTTTTAAATCCTTAAAGCTGGGAATCGTGACAACGAAAACAGGTATTCGTCATCTGCTCGAGATCACGGTTAAGGAGTTTTCCATCTTCTGATCGCGTATGTTTTTTCATCTCGCCCATCTGATCAATCAGTTTTGACAGTTGTCCTTCAAATGCTGGATTATTGCTTATTCGTTTTATGCGTTGTGCAATGCGTTTCATCGAGGTCAGTGAATCACGAACAGCTTTGGTATCAATTTTTTCGTCGGGCGAAACTAAAAGTTCAAGCGTGATCCATTCTGATGCCATTTTATTCATTTGTTCTACGAGCGCTGCGTGTTCTTCATCATCGATGTTGGAAAGATGTTGGTTCGCAAAAGCGACTGTGGTGAAACACAATGCGACAATGATAAGTATGATATGTTTTTTCATCAGGAACTCCTTAAGGTTTTCTCAGTTCACGTATGGCACGAATGATTTCGGTCGGATCGTTGCCAAGACCATTTTGTTGATACACAATTTCTCCTTGAGCATCCAGAAGAGAAATCACATTTGAATGAGCGAAATTCTTTTCATCAATCTGTTTATATTGAACACCAAGCACTGCTGCAAGTTCCCGAATGTCAGGTTCGTTTCCATGAAGGAGATTCCATCTCTTTTCATCAAGGCCTTGCTCTTTTGTGTATGTTTGTAGTTTTGCAGGGGTATCTCTTTTGGGATCAAACGAGACAATGACAAAAGCGACATTTTTCTCACGAACTGCAGCTTCAATGCGTTTCATATCTCCTACAATGCGAGGGCAGGAATATTCGCAACTGGTATAGGCCATCGCAAGCACGACCGGTTTTCCCCTAAAAGAGTTTAAGTTTATTTTATCTCCGCGCTGATTGGTCCAGGTCGATTCCAGAAGGTAAACGGAGTGATTACTTTCTTCAGGGGATGTTGAAATTGGAGCATGAGTGGTACATGAAAGAGAAAGAACAAAAAAAGTGAACAACACTGATTTCAAAACAGGTGGGATACGGGTGACGTCGGAGGTTGTTCCGGGAGGTCTCCGCGTTAAGCGGAGGGCCGGAACACCGCAGGCGGCAGGACCCGAAACCAGAATTGTTTTGAAATCAGTGTTGTTCATGAGTTCCTTGGTCTTTTGCACAGCGAAAACCGAGATTTGAAATCGTGTAGTTTGCTTTTAAACTTGCCCGGAATGCTGCGCGCATAAATGCTGCGTAGTTTTTCGGGTCTCCGGTCCCGACAGCTCCCGATCCACAAAAGAAATCCCGGTTGAGTCCGGTATCTCCACGCGACTCTCCCGTGATGAGCGCTGAATTAAAATCGAGGGTCCATTCCCAGATAAGGCCGTGGAGATCATGGACATCATAGACGTTATGAAAACCAGAACCAATCGGGCTCAAGGTTTGTGGTGTTGGTTTGCTATACCACTCAAGAATGTATTGATAAAAATTTGGATCTTTTGTTCCCACTTTTTCTGTTCCACTTGCTTGTGCCACAAATTCCCATTCATCCACGGTCGGAAGACGTTTTCCCGACGCCTCACAATAAGCTTTAGCCGCAAACCAACTTACATTTGTCACCGGAACATTTTCGATAACAGCTTCAAGTGCGAGATGACCATTCCAATGTTTCAGATAATTGACGTCGGCAAAGAGAGATTTCCGATGTGATCGTTGCCACTTTGGATTTTTTTCTACGAAAAAAAGAAATTGTTTATTGGTGACAGGATAGGGATCGATCATGAACGATCGCACAGTAACCTGTTTTTGATTTTTTGTATACAGTGGAATGTAGCGTCCACCGTTGATGACAACCATATCGTTCTCAGATGCATATAGTGAAGGTAATAAGAAGAGAATTGGAATAAAATACATTATAAAAAACGGCCGCAGGAGGCGAGCCTTGAGCGGCGTCTTCAGACGCCGGAAACGAAGCCTCAATAAACGGCAGGCTGAAGCGCAGCAAAAAATCCGGCGTGTGAGGATTTTTTGCGTAGTGAGAGGTCGCCTCCGAGAGGCGTTTTTTATATTATTTCCTATCTCGTGCCTTTCGTACGTCATCGGGGGTGACCACTCCTCCCTTGTTTTTCCAGGTGTTGAGAACATACGTTACAATATTCGCAATGTCTTCATCTGTAAGATTCAGTTTGGGCATGACACTGTTATAGGTGACACCGTTCACGATAATCTCTCCCTGCAATCCATTGGCAATGGCGCGAATCGCTTGGGCGACATTTCCGTTAAGATAACTTGAAGCGGCAAGGGGTGGAAAGGCTCCTGGAATTCCCTGCCCTTCGGGTTGGTGGCATGAAGCACAGTTTTGTTTAAACCCAATTTCTCCTGCCTTGATGCGTTCTGCTTTGGTGAGTGCAACTGGTGGTGGCGCTGGTTTTTCATCAGGAATTGTTTGGATCGCCCCCCCTTCAGCAAGATAGACCTGCTCTTCTTCTTTTCCCGAATAGATGGTTTTGTTCTCATTGCCTGTGACTTTGAGCCAACCGATAGCTCCTTTGTTGAAGGCGCGAAAAATGGAATGATCGACAAGAATGAAATTTCCGGGAACTTCTACTTTAAATTCGACAATCGCTGAGCCGCCTGCGGGAATAAGCGTTGTTTGCACATTGTGGTTGAGTGTGTCTCCCCCTTCGATGGAAACATTGTCAAAAATTTCGCCGATGACGTGAAATGATGAGATAAGATTTGGTCCACCATTGCCAACATAGAGACGAACTGTTTCACCAACGTTTGCGGTAAGCCCCTTGTCTCCGACAAGAGATCCGACGGATCCATTAAAAATGACATATTCCGGATGTTCATCAATGGCTTTTGCCATATCAAAAGGTTGCAGTCCCCCTTCGCCGTGTCGACCTTTGGTATAAAAATCCCCTTGCATGACATAGTATTCACGATCGACCTTGGGGAGTCCTTCTTTTGGTTCAACAAGAATCAAGCCATACATACCGTTTGCGATATGCATTCCAACTGGCGCTGTGGCGCAGTGGTAGACGTACAATCCGGGATTAAGAACTTGAAATGAGAAAACTGTTTCATGGCCAGGAGGTGTAAATGATGAAGTTGCTCCACCGCCTGGTCCTGTCACGGCATGCAAATCGATATTGTGAGGCATTTTGTTGTCAGGATGATTGCGAAGATGGAATTCAACAAAATCTCCTTCACGCACGCGAATGAAACTTCCGGGAACAGTTCCTCCAAAAGTCCAAAAAGTATAATCAACTCCTTCCGCAATTTTCCCAATCTGTTCTTTGACTTCAAGTTTGACCATTACCTTGGCACTCTGTTTTCGAGTGATGGGAGGAGGGACCATGGGAGGTGCGGTAAGAACTGCTTCCTCTCCTTGAGACGTTGTTTGCTCTGAATTTTTTTGGGAAGAGCAGCCGGTGACAAGAAGAAAGCAGACAGTGGAAAAGCAGAAAATTTTTTTCATAGATTCCCCTTTTGAAAGATTTTTTTTAAAAATTCTTTTTGCCATACAAGTACTCCTATAATCCACACACTCGCCGCGTATGCAAGATGTTGAAAATAATGTTGAGTCCACGGCGCTGTGAGGCGGGTCGCAAGAGCGATTATCAAGAGAAAGAACGTGAAAACGAGCGTATATGAATGTCGTTCCTGTTTTAAACCATGATTGCCGTGAGACAGGACGACACGTGTTGCGATGGCAAAGATCATGATGGAAAGCGAGCCAACAAAAAGAAGATGAGCGGCATGTATCCGGTAGGAAGGAAAGAAAGTCATGAGCCAAGTTCCCGCGATCATGCACCAACTGGCGATCCAGAGTGCAAGGCTCACATATGTTTTTGAAACAGGGATGCGACCAAGTTGCCACCACAAAAGAAGATAGAGAGTAATGATGACGCTTCTGATGGTGGTTGCAAAGAGAACAATTCCATAAGCTTCGAGAACAAAACTGAGAAAGAGAACAAGAGAAAAAAGAAAAAAGATTTTTCTTTCTCGCGCATCTTGAGAGGTTGGTGCAAAGGGAGATCCTGCATGTGGCGTGTTTGGTGATATGCAATTGCAACCGGTGATGTAGGGAATAAGCCGACTTCCAATTCCCAAGGCAAAATTTAGAAAAACTCCATACCAGAGAAGAAGCTGTGCAAAACGGAGCAATGTCGCAGGCATGATGAGGAAATCGTTGGAAAGAATAAGTGCTGTTCCAAGAAGTGCAGAAACCATTCCTCCTCCGACAAAAACGAAACTTGAAGGGATTTTCATGGATGCTTTTTGCACGCGACGAAGCAGAAAGAGTGTGAGGGCGAGAATGTGAAGAAAACTTATGATATGGAATGGAATGCGTATGGGCTGAAGCGAGGCGATAATTATCAGGGTTGTGGTGATAAGAAAAAAAATCTTTTCTTTTGTCGTTGCGGAGGATGTGGATGAAAATTTGGGAACCGCGGTTACCAGGAAACCAGTGGCAATCACAAAGAAAAAACCTTGCATCATGATTTCAGCGTGAATGGATCCCGGATAAGAAAATTTTCCAAAGGCGAATGCAATCCAGACGCTTGTTCCAATGAGTCCGAGCAGCATGCCAAGTGGAAAGAAAATTTGATAAGGCGCCAGTGTTTCTAGGTGATGACGGTTTTTGAACATTGTTGAAGATCCTCTCTTGTGTTGATATTGAGAAGTGAGCGATATTGGGGATCATAACGATACCATTCATCTCTCGGAATAAGAGATGGCGAGTCACTAGCGCGAAGAAGTGCAAGAAGACTCTCGTCTCCCTCGCGAAGAGTTTTTTCAATCGCTGGTATCAGAGATTTTGCATAAACACCTGGAAGAGGTGAGGGGCCATTCACCCCTTTAAGGAGAACGATGTCATGTTGAGAGCCCACATTCCAGAGATGATCTGCGAGTGGTGGTGTGAGAAATGGCATGTCACATGCAACGATGACGGCTTTCTCGTAAGGGAGCGCTTTCCATATCGTTCGCATGGCGCGCAATGGCCCTTGCTGGGCTTCATCGTCTTCGATGATGGGAAGATTGAATTTTTTCAGAATGTTTTTTTGTCCTGAAAGAAAAAGAAGAAAACCTGTTTGGTGCAATGTTTCCATCAGGTGGTCGATGAGAGGGCGACCTTGATAACATGCAAAAGCCTTATGACTCCCAAAGCGTGTGTTAGCGCCGCCAGCAAGAATGACAGAAATTTTTTTAGTGTGACGCATGGTATTCTTTTTTCCAAATGGGAACTCTTTTTTTAAGTTCATCAATGATGTAGTGCATGGCTTCAAAACATTCATGACGATGAGGAGAGTTGACTCCCACGATGAGACTTGTCTCTCCCGCATCGACGTTTCCAATGCGATGAATGAGAATAACCTCGTGAATGGGCCACTGTTTTTTTGCCTCGATGTGAATGCGTTGAAGTTCCTGAACCGCCATTTCTTCGTAGCATTCGTAGTCGATATTCGCGACTTGCCGACCAAGATGATGATTGCGCACAACACCCGCAAACCAGAGAAACGCGCCACAACTTTTATCCAGAGCAAGTTGCTTTGTTGTCTCCTCGAGCGAGATTGGCTCTTTTGTGATACGTATCATATCAGCCCCCCGCGGTCGGTGGAATAAGCGCTACCGTATCTCCGTCGTGCAATATTGTATTCAGGGGAACAAAATGGCAATTGACGGCGCATCGCGTGTAGCGCGTCAGGTAGTCGATGACATGCTGATCGTTTGTCAGCTTTGAGAAGAGCTCTCCTGCGTGCGTTCCTTCGGGAACATCAACCGTTTTCTGTTCAAAAGAGAGTCGTTCCTTGAGATGAGCGAACGTCCTGATTTCAATCTGCATAGATTTCTCCTCGTGATGTCAGGGGGAGCCAGCGAATGGGAATTTCTTCCTCTGCCTTGAAGAGAGAAGTCCCTGGTGGAAGCGTGATCAGACAATTGGCGTCGATGAATGAATGCATCATGTGAGATGCTTGCGAAGGGAGAGGAGTGACCCATAATGTTTCTGATTTTTTTTGTGCATGAGCTCTCAAGAAAAGAGTACGGTCAGATGTATTTTGCAGTGAACGAGTAAGCCATGCTTTTTCTTCGTGAAGAAAAAGATTTTTGAACCCGAGAAAATATCGAATATAAGGACGAACGTATTCATAGAGGCAAAGAAGACTTGCAGCCGGATTTCCAGGAAAACCAAAGAGGATCGTCCGGTTTTTTTTTCCAACGTAGAGCGGTTTCCCCGGTTTTTGCGCTACTTTCCAAAAAACGGTTTCAACACCGCAGGCTTGCGCCGCTTCTTTCACCACATCATAAGCGCCGTCAGAAACGCCACCGGTGATGAGAAGAATATCATGGCGAGGAAGCGCCTCTTCCAAAATGTTGCGCATTTTCTCCCGATCATCAGCGGCAGGCGCTAACACCTGCACATTGACGTTGAACTCCTGAAGCGCCGCACAAAGCGCGAATGAACTGCTTTCAAAAATTTTCCCTGGTGGTAAGGATTTCTTTTCTTGCACCAGTTCATTTCCGGTCGGAATAATCAATATGCGTGGAGGAGTGTAAACGGGAACGGTAAAAATCCCCAACGATGCAAGATGTGCAAGAACGCCTGGAAGAAGCTGCTTTCCTTGTTGCATCACAACTGTTCCCGTTTTGACTTCTTCCCCCTGAAACCGAAGATTTTCACCCTTGCACACCGTTTGTTCGATAGCGATGGTTCGGAGATCAAGACGCCTGACTTCTTCTTGTGGAATGACAGCTGCGGCACTCTCCGGAAGCATTGCTCCTGTCATGATGCGGATCGTCTCTCCCGGACAAAACGAAAGACTCGATGCTTCTCCTGCCGCAATGGTTCCGACAACTTTGAGTTTTCCGGGAAGCGTGCTGATATCAGCGGTATGAATGGCGTATCCATCCATGGCCGATGAAGTGAAGCGTGGGAGGTCGCAGGGAGAAACAAGATCCTGGGCAAGGACTCGAAATGCCGCCTGCTGAAGCGGCGCTGACACTATTTGGCCACGTCGAAAATGACGCGACAAAAGTTCATGTGCCTGTGCAGGTGTCATCATATGAATCTCCACAAGATTTTTCCTGCGGCAACGAGAATGAGCATTGCGGTGACATGTTGAAGATGTCGAAGTGAAAGATGAATATGACGAAAATGGTTTCCGAGATATCCTCCGAAGGAAACGGCGAGAAGAAGTGTGGTGATGAAGATTGGCGAGATTTCTTCCATGTTCGGGGGAAATAATTTCGAATATTGTCCCCATAACCCGGACAGGGAATTCACGAAGATGAAGAAACTTGCGTGTGCTGCAATTCTACGAGGAGTTCCCCAGGAAAGAAAGTAAAGAAGGGGGGAGAGAAAGATGCCGCCCCCAATACCGACAATGCCAGAGAGAAAACCAAGGCATGCGCCGATCCCAAGACCGATCAACCAAAGTTGTTTTGTCAGAAGTGTTCGAGGCGCGAAAATTTCTCTTCCCGTCAACAAGAGGCGCGTTCCAGCGGCAAGAAGAGAAAAACTGAGGAGAACGAGAAAAAGAGATTTATCGACCACGATACGTCCTCCAAGATAGGCGCATGGAATCGAGGTGATAATAAAAGGCAATGTTCGGAGGAAGAAGGACTCCTTCTTCCACACGAAATAGCAGAGGTTTGTGCTGACGACGGCAAGATTACAGATCAGGGCGATGATCGGAATTATCTGAAAGGGAATGTCTGTAAGGACAAGAAGAGCAAGATAGGTTGATCCTCCTCCGAACCCTGCAATGGCATAGAGAAGAGCGGTGACGAGAAAGAAAAAAGGGAGAAGCGTCAGAGTCACGGATGTCCTCCTCCCGCCATCATTTTATAGCTGTGCAAAATTGCCGGAAAGAGAGCGCTCATGGATTCTTCTGTGCCACGGGATGAGCCGGGAAGATTGATGATGATCGTCTTTCCTTTGAGACCGGCAACACCGCGCGAAAGCATGGCGTAGGGTGTTCGTTCCTGTCCAAAGGCGCGAGCTGCTTCCATGATGCCGGGAATTTCACGATCGATCACCTCTTTGGTTGCTTCAACCGTGACATCGCGCGGTCCAAGCCCGGTTCCTCCGGTTGTCATCACCAGATGACAACCTTGCTCTGCAAGTTTGCAAAGCGCTTCCTTGATGAGCTTTTTTTCATCGGGAAGGATTATATATTCGCAACGTTCACCTATATAGGTTTCCAACCGTTCTTTGATGATTTGTCCTGAAGTGTCTTGACGGTGCCCGGCTGCCGTTCCGTCCGAGGTGACGATCACTGCGGCTTTGAAATTTTCGGGGAGGTCTTCATGAAAACTCGTTTTGCCTCCCTCTTTTTCAAGCACCCTGATGTTTGTTATTTCCATCTCGGAACTGACCGGTTTGAGCATATCGAAAAGAGTTGCTGCTGCGATCTGCGCGCCAACGAGAGCTTCCATTTCAACTCCGGTTTTCCACAGTGTGGTGACCGTTGTGAAAACGGTCACCTCTCCGGAGTCATGAAGATCGAAATCAATGGTAATCTGATCAATCGGAATCGGATGACAATGGGGAATGAGTTCACTTGTCCGTTTTGCGGCGATGAGTCCCGCGGTGCGAGCAACTTCCAAAGCATCTCCCTTTGGCGTCTTTTTGCTGCGAAGAAGTTGCACCATGGCGGGAGACATGTTCACCACAGCCTGAGCTTTTGCTCGTCGAAGCGTTGAAATTTTATGTGATGTTGAATACATGGTTATCCTCCGAGAGCTCGAATGCGTGGCATCGTAACTCCTCTTACGGTGACAGGATTACTTCCATGTCCTTCGGGCTTCTTGCGTGTCGCGCAACGAAACGCATTTTTGAGATGTTCATCCGAACCGCCGCACCGAAGAAGAGGGCGCAGATCGACTTCTTCGTATGAAAAGAGACAAGGACGAAGTTTTCCATCAGCCGTCAGTCGCAGTCGTGAACAACGTTTACAAAAGGGTTCCGTCATGGAGGCGATAAACCCGACGCGCCCGGAACTTCCATCAAGAGCATAGGATTCAGCAACTTCTGAACCGCGTGCAATCGGCGTCAGGTGATAGCGTTTGCGAATAACTTCCTTGACTGTCTGAAGTGGAAGCATCCATTCCGGATGCCACCCTGTTCCGCACAGAGGCATAAATTCGATAAAGCGGACTTCAAGAGAGCGTTCGATGGCCAATGTGGCAAAGCTGACCATTTCATGTTCACTCATCCCTTGAAGAACAACGACATTGAGTTTTGTGAAGAGTTTCGCTTCACATGCCGCTTCGATTCCCTTGTATGTTTGTTCGTAGGAGTCACTGAACGTAAGTTCGCGAAAGCGACACGGGTTCATGCTGTCAAAGCTGATATTGATGCGATCAAGTCCTGCTTCTTTGAGGGGAGCGGCAAGTTCGGGAAGAAGCGAACCATTGGTGGTCAGGGCAAGCGTTGGGCGTGGTGCGAGAAGGGAGAGTGAGTGAACAAGTTCGACAATATTTTTCCGCAGGAGAGGTTCGCCGCCGGTCAAGCGAATCCGTTTTCCTCCCATCTCCATAAAAATTTTCGCGACGCGGACGATTTCTTCAAAGGAAAGAATGCCCTCTTTTGGAATCGTCTCTATGCCTTCGGGCGGCATACAGTAGATGCATCGAAAATTACAACGATCAGTCACCGAGATGCGAAGATAATCGAGCCTTCGCCCAAAAGTGTCGATCAGTGCATGGGTCATCTGTATTCCCTTTCCAATTCCCCTTCACGTTTCTTCCTGAAGGTTCGGGAGGTAAAACCGTTTCCAGTTTCACCCAGAGGCGTTTTCTTCACAGAAATTTTTTCAGGAAGAGAGCGCTCGAGAACAAAACGAACGTAGAGAGAGTTGGTGCAGGAAGCCATGCGAAAAATCAGATACAAACATGATTGAAGTCAGGTTTTCTCTTCAAGGAACATGTCAAAAAACTTTTCATATTAAGGAGGAACATTATGAGGAAGAAACTTTTTTTGATGTGGATGCCAGTCGTGATTATGATGTCATCGTCTGCGTTTGCGGCAGCGGATGCCAATGCGGGAAAAATAAAATATCAGCAACTTTGTGTCAGTTGTCACGGAGCGTCGGGCAAAGGAGATGGTCCGGCTGCTGTGGCGCTCACTCCTAAACCGCGCAATTTTTCCGACAGCAAAGGGAAAACTGATGCGCAACTTGCGAAAGTGATTAAAGAAGGGGGAGCAGCCAATAATCTCTCGCCTTTGATGCCACCTTGGGGCGCAGGTCTCACTGACCAGGATATTGCAAATATCATCGCCTATCTTCGCGTTCTCGGGAAAGGTGGTCAATAATGCTACGCGATATCTCGCGACGCAGTTTTCTGAAACTGGCGCTTACCACGGGAGCGGGATTTTCACTTGCAAGCGCAACTTCTGTTTCGGAAATGTTCACCTTTCTGATTCCGTTTGATCACGACAATCCTCTTTCGGGTTACCCCAATCGCGATTGGGAAGAGCAGTATCGGGATCTTTTTCGCTCTGATTCCACATTTCATTTTCTCTGCGCGCCAAATGATACGCACAACTGTTTGCTGACAACCTATGTGAAAAACGGTGTTGCGACCCGCATTGGCCCATCTTTCGGATACGGCAAGGCAACCGATATCTATGGCAATCGGTCATCGCATCGATGGGATCCACGCTGCTGTCAAAAGGGGCTTGCTCTTATTCGGCGTTTTTATGGAGATCGCCGGTGTAAAGAACCGATGGTGCGAAAAGGTTTTCTCGATTGGGTGACCTCGGATTTTGAACGCGATCCGGCAACAGGCGCCGTCCCAAAAAAATATCTCAATCGTGGATTGGATGATTGGGTGAAAGTTTCCTGGGAGAAAGCGTTTGATCTTTCTGCGCGAACGCTTCGCAATATTGCTGAAACGTATCAGGGAGAAAAAGGGAAGCAGTATCTTCTCGCTCAAGGTTATGATCCTGCGATGGTGGAGGCGACGAAAGGCATTGGAACGCAAGTGCTCAAATTTCGTGGTGGAATGGCAGCGCTTGGCGCCACACGACTTTTTGCCCAGTATCGACTTGCCAACATGATGGCGCTTCTTGATGCAAAGATTCGCGGGGTCTCTCCGGACGAAGCTGTTGGTGGACGTGGCTGGGATAACTACAGTTGGCACACCGATCTTCCTCCAGGCCATCCGATGGTGACAGGACAACAAACCGTCGAGTGGGACCTGGTCAATGCCGAACAGGCACATGTGATTGTTTGTTGGGGGATGAACTGGATTACCACAAAGATGCCCGATGCGCACTGGTTGACGGAAGCGCGGATGAAGGGGGCAAAGGTTATTGTGATTGCTGCGGAGTATAGCGCCACATCATCAAAAGCCGATATGGTCGTTGTCGTTCGTCCGGGGACGACCCCCGCGCTTGCGTTTGGACTCTGTCATCTTCTTCTCAAGCAGAAGGCGTACAACCCTGAATATCTTCGCGAACATACGGATCTTCCCTGTCTTGTTCGTATGGATACCCTTGAAATGCTCAAGGCAACCGAGGTGTGGAAGGAATACACGAATAGTCCTCTCGATAATTATGCAACGACACTCAAAAAAGGAGAAAAACCTCCACTTCCGCCGCTTCAAAAGGAACCTCTTATTACCGATGAAGACCGCGAAACATGGGGTGATGCTGTGGTGTGGGATGAGAGAACGAAAAAACCGGTTGTGCTTTCGCGTAACGATTATGGCTCGCGTTATCGAAACAAGGGGATCACAGCGACGCTCCGGGGGCGATATCAGGTGACACTCGCTGATGGAAAGAATATTTTTGTACGACCAGTCTTTGATCTTCTCACAGAATATGTTGACGCTAACTTCGATCCGAAAACGGTTTCTGAAATCACCTGGGCTCCGGTTGAAGCGTTGTATGCGCTTGCAAAGGAGTTGGCGCAACATCGTGGAAAAACTCTTTTCGCTTTGGGCATGGGGCCGAATCAGTTTTTTAATAGCGACCTCAAAGATCGTGCAACATTTTTTCTGGCAGCGCTTACCGAAAATATCGGGAAAGCCGGTGGCAATATTGGAAGCTATGCGGGGAATTATCGTGCAGCGTTCTTCAGTGGTCTTGGTCAGTTTATTCAGGAAGATCCATTCAACGTCACGTTGAACCAGAATGATCCGGCGAAAGTGAAAGGCTATTTCACGAATGAGTCTGTCCATTACTTTAATCATGGCGATACGATTCTTCGCATGGGAAAAGAAATTTTGACGGGAACGTCGCATATGCCGACTCCGACAAAATCGATTCTCGTCTCAAACAGCAACTCGCTCATTGGAAATGCCAAGGGTCATTATGACACCGTCGTTAACATTTTGCCTCGCGTCGAATTTGTTGGGGTGAATGAATGGTGGTGGACGGCGTCGTGTGAATACGCCGACATTGTTTTTCCGGTCGACAGTTGGGCGGAATTCAAACAACCTGACATGACGATTTCGGTCACGAATCCGTTTCTTTATGTCTATCCTGCAACGCCGCTGAAACGCATTTATAATACACGCGGAGATATTGAAGTGGCCGCCGGCATTGCAAATGCCTTTGCGGATATCATGGATGACAGACGTTATCGTGATTATTGGCGTTTTGTGCATGAAGGAAAAACAGAAATCTATCTTCAGCGTATTCTCGATTTCAGTAATGCGACAAAAGGGTATAACATTCATGAGCTTCATGAAAAAGCAAAGCAGGGGATTCCCGCACTCCTCATGTCACGCACCTATCCGAAAGTGGGAGCGTGGGAACAGGCAAACGAAGACAAACCTTATTATACAAAGACCGGGCGGCTTGAATTCTATCGACCCGAACAAGAATTTATTCATTCAGGTGAAAATATTCCAGTTCATCGCGAACCAATTGACTCAACGTTCTATGAACCAAATGTGATTGTGGCAAAACCACATGAAGCTATTCGTCCAAAACGCCCCGAAGATTATGGTGTCTCCTCGTCTCGCCTTGAAGCCGATGCTCGTCAAGCGCGGCATGTGGTGAAACCATGGAGTGAAGTTGCGACGACGCAGCATCCTCTTCAAAAAGATGGTTACAGTTTTATCTTTCATACTCCCAAATATCGACACGGCGCGCACACCACTCCAGTTGATACTGATATCATCGCGGTCTGGTTTGGTCCGTATGGCGACATGCATCGCGAAGACAAACGCATGCCTTTTGTGAGCGAAGCTTATGTCGATATCAACCCTCACGATGCGAAAATGCTCGGGATTGAAGATGGTGATTATGTTCATATTGATGCCGATCCACATGATCGACCTTATCGCGGGTGGAAGAAGAGTGATAAGGCCTATGAGATATCGCGCTTGCTCTGCCGCGCCAGATATTATCCGGGGACACCCCGCGGTGTGACGCGCATGTGGCACAACATGTATGGCGCGACCTATGGCAGTGTGCGTGGCGCACAAACGCGCGAAGATGGTCTCGCGAAAAATCCGGATACCGGGTATCAAGCTCTTTTCCGCACAGGGTCGCAACAAAGTTGCACACGAGGCTGGATCAAACCGACATGGATGACCGACTCTCTCGTACGCAAGGATCTCATCGGACAAAAAATTGGAAAAGGATTTGCGCCCGATGTGCATTGTCCCACAGGCGCGCCTCGCGAGGCTTTTGTGAAAATCACCAAAGCTGAAGCCGGGGGTATGCATGGAGAGCCGTGGCGACCGCTCACGCTTGGCATTCGCCCATCATACGAGGACAAGCGGATGAAAAACTATATCAAGGGAAGAAACATTAAGGTGAAAGGATAACCATTATGGCAGACGTGAACAACTGGCAGCTCGGACGAAGTATGGCTTATCCTTACGCTGAGGCACGGCCAAAGCGGCAGCTTGCGTATGTGTTTGACACGAACAAATGCATCGCCTGCCAAACCTGTACGGTTGCGTGCAAGACGACGTGGACATCAGGAAAAGGACAGGAGAACATGTTTTGGAATAATGTCGAAACAAAACCTTATGGCGGTTATCCCACCGCATGGGATGTGAAACTTCTGGATGAACTCGGTGGTCAGGAGTGGGAAGGGAAAACCTATAAAGGAAAAACCGTTTTTGAAGATGCTCCTCCGGGAGAACGGGTGAAAGGTTATTTGCCGGAGCATGAAGACTATGCGCATCCGAATTTAGGCGAAGATGAAATTTCCGGTACGTTGAACAAAGGGACTTTTTTTTCAGGCATGCATCAGGCCTGGATGTTTTATCTCGCACGCATTTGCAATCATTGTACCTATCCCGCGTGCCTTGCGGCTTGTCCACGCAAGGCGATTTACAAACGCGAGGAAGACGGTGTCGTGCTGATCGATCAGGTGAGGTGTCGTGGATATAAAGAATGTGTGAAAGCGTGTCCTTACAAGAAAACTTTTTTTAATATGATCACGCGCACATCGGAAAAATGCATTGGCTGTTATCCGCTCCTGGAAAAAGGAGAACAACCGCGATGCGTGCAAACCTGCATCGGCAAGATTCGCATTCAAGGATGGCTTTCAAAGCCAGGTGAAGAGCGTGAAGACAACCCGCTCGATTATATCGTGAGAATCAAAAAAGTGGCACTCCCTCTTTATCCACAATATGGACTGGAACCAAATGTGTATTACATTCCGCCGGTCAATGTGCCGAGGGAGTTTCTTCTCCAGATGTTTGGTCCCTTTGTGGATGATGCGATTGCTACCTATCGACATGTGAAAACCGATAAAAAACTTCTCGCGGCATTTCTTCTTTTTGGGAACACGCCAAAAATTATTACCAAATACGATGCAAATGATCATGAGGCCATTGGTTATAATGAACAGGGCGAAGAGGTGGTTCGGGTTCCATTGACGGAACCTTTTTTTGAGCGCGATCTCTTTGATCCTCAACATAATGTTTACCGCCATAACACGCCATAGGAGGTTCGTATGAAGTGGTTGGGGTTTCTGGTTGTCTCTTTTTTTACTCTCATGTCGGCGCATGCGGAAGAAATTCGTTCGGTTTATGTTGAACAAGATGATCAATTTTTTCAAACTTCTGATCCTCTTTCGCAGGTTTGGAGCGATGTCCACGAAACAAAGGTGATGCTTTTCCCGCAGAATATTGCAACCCCGGGAATGATGACAGGAAGTGTGATGCATGCTCACGTGAAAACAGTGCACAATGACACATGGTTTGCGGTGAGGCTTGAGTGGAAGGATGCGACGCGCGATGTTCACCTTGAAACCGATCTTTCTTCTGATGCCTGCGCTGTGCAACTGCCGCTCAAGAGTGTTGAAAAAACCTCGCCGTTTATGGGAAATAAAAATCAACAGGTGGCAATTTTACACTGGAAAGCTCTTTGGCAAGAAGACATTGAAAAGGGATATCAAGAGGTCAAGGATCTCTACCCCAACACATGGACCGATACCGATCGATTTGGAAAATCTGTTGCTATTGACGCAAAGAATCCCGTTGCGCTGCAGAAGAGAAAAGTGCCGGTCGAAGAACTTCTTGCCGAAGGTTTTGGAACATTAACAACACAGAAAAAACAAAATGCCCTTGGGCGAGGCGTGTGGAAAGATGGCGCCTGGCATGTTGTTTTTGTTCGCAAATTGAAAACGGGTGACAAACAGGATCCGATACTTAAAAGCGGAATTCCGACATCACTCGGGTTTGCTGTTTGGGATGGATCACATGATGATCGGGGAGGACGTAAAAACTATGCTCCATGGATTGCTCTTACACTCGAGGGGAAAAAATGAACCACCAAAAAGATATCTATCACTTGTATCTTGCATCTGATCTTTATCGACTCCTTGCGCTTGCCTTTGATGCGCCATCCAAGCAACAGTTCGAGACGATTGAGACTCTTCTTGATGATATCGGACACGAGGTCCATCAGCCAGACATTGCTCAATGTTTACAGGACCTTCAACGTGCAGCAAAAGCAGAATCTGCAACTGTAGAAGCTGAATACAACCGGCTCTTTGTCAATCAGGTGCTTTGTCCGCCGTGCGAAGGGAGTTATCATCTCGCGGAACGAGGACCAATTCTTGGAGATATCACCGCATTCTATCGCGCTTTTTCTCTCGAGACTGTAGAGCAGCAGGGACCTCCCGATTCCATACGCATGGAGCTTGGGTATATGAGTTTCATGGCGCTCAAAAGAATAAGCGCTCTTGAGGGTCGTGATGATGACGCTGCTGACATTACCAAGGTTGCAACGATGCGTTTTCTGATGGATCATCTCGGACGCTGGGGATTTCTTTTTGCTGATCGTCTCTTGGCGTCGACCACGCATATGTTTTATCAAACATCTGCAAAACTTTTAAAAGTATGGTTTGAATGCGAAATGAAATTCTATGATCTTTCACCACATCCTTTGCCCCTAAAACTTTTGTCGTTTGAAGATGAGGAAAGTGTTCAATGTCATTTGTAAAACGATTTTTTTTCGCGCAGCTTTTTTGTGCAGTTTTTTTTGCCTCACCATTTCTTTTTGCTGAAGTTGAAGTGAAAGAAGAAAAACTCTTTGTGGGGGGCGAGCTTCGCTTGCGCAATGAAAACCAGATCAATTTTGCTTCCTTTGTGCCGAGTCGTGCAAGTGTCGATGACGATGCTTTTGTGTTACTCCGCGCCCGGATGAGTCTCCGCGCAAAGCCGGTCGATGCCGTGCAATTATTTCTGCAACCGCAATTTTCACGAACTTTTGCTCAGGAAGAGTCAACGGTCGCAAATGGGACCGCCATTGATGATCTTGATTTGCATCAAGCATACGTTGATCTCAACATCAAAGAGACTCCTCTTTTGTTTCGACTTGGCCGACAAGAACTTTTGTATGGTGATGAGCGCCTGATCGGAAATTTTGACTGGTCTAATGTCGGCCGCTCTTTCGATGCGATCAAGATGCGGCTCCAATGGAAAAAATACTGGATCGATACGTTTGCAAGCTGGATTCAGCGTGCTGGAGGCAATCAATATTTTGGTGGAGTCTATGGTCATATCGATTTGCACGACGCGCTTTCAGCGGAAACGTTTGCGCTTTTACTTCGCGACAATGATGGAGGTCTCGGCGGGGGAGCATTGACGCTTTACACGCTTGGAACCCATTTTTTTGGGCATGTTTCGTCGTGGGATTATGCCTTACAACATGCATTTCAAGTGGGGACATCGGGAAATAGTTCAGTATTTGCCTATGCCGGCCATCTTCACGGTGGTTATACTTTTGATGTTCGAGTGAAACCACGTGTTGGTGTCGAATACAATATTGCCTCTGGCGATGACGATCCTGCAAACGGGAAAGTCAAAACCTTCAACAATCTTTTTCCGACGAATCACAATAAATATGGCTATGTGGATCTTGTTGGCTGGCGTAATATCCACAATCCTCGTCTTTCATTTGGGATCAAACCACTTGCGTCGCTTCAGCTCTTGCTCGATTACCATCTTTTTTTCCTGATGGAACCGGCCGACGGTCTCTATCAGGCAAGCGGCGCGCAGCTTCGGGCCGGAAATGCAAATGCTTCCCGATTTGTTGGCCACGAAATTGATTTTTTAGCGAAATATGCGTGGAATGAATATGCCGATTTTTTGGTTGGGTACTCTCTTTTTAAAACCGAACAGTTTTTCAGTGATACCGGCCTTGGGAAGACTGCCCATTTTTTCTCTCTTCAAACAACGGCGCGCTTCTAAAAATATTTTGAAGTGTTGCCCTCTGTCTTCAAATAAGATAAAAGAGATGAAACTTCAAAGGAGGAAGCATGATCGGATTACTCGCAGGGTGTGGTGGGTTTGGTTTTGGATACGGTGCTTATATTGCAGTTGCGTTACTGCTGATGGCGCTTGCAGGAGGAATGTGTGTTTGCGCAAAAGCCAATTGTCAGGAAAATGCATCGTGCAAAAAGTGCGGAAAGTTTATGGGCTGGTTTATCGTCATTGTTGCGTTTCTTTCCCTTGCTTGTCTTGCCTACCGTTGCGTTTCGCAATGTGGAAAAGGGAGCGCTGGCGATTTCTGTCCACGTTCACACATGCAATCCGAAACTCCAGCACCAACGAATTAAGTATTTTTACGGATATCATCGCATGAAATGCCGGCATTGGTTGACAACTGATCAATGCCGGTTTTTTATGCTCTCATGAATCGTCTCGCCCATGAAAAAAGTCCCTATCTTCTTCAACACAAAGACAATCCGGTCGATTGGTATCCTTGGGGCGATGAAGCGTTTGAAACATCACGACGCGAAAACAGACCGATTTTTTTGAGCATCGGATATTCTACGTGTCACTGGTGTCATGTGATGGAGAAGGATTCGTTTGAGACCAAAGAAGTTGCCGATGTTTTGAATCGATATTTTGTCAGCATCAAAGTCGATCGGGAAGAGCGTCCTGATGTTGATCAGATCTATATGGATGCAGTCGTCGGAATGCTCGGACATGGAGGATGGCCGCTTTCAGTCTTTCTTACTCCCGATTTGAAACCTTTTTATGGCGGGACCTTTTATTGGAAAACACAATTCCTCCAGCTCCTGCAGGCTCTTCATGAAGTATGGAAAGGCGACGAGCCACGTATTCGTGCATCAGCAGAAAGTATGCTTGCGCATTTTCAACAAAAATTAACGTCGAAAAACGGAAATATTCCCAACGAAAAAATTTTTGCGCATCTTCTCAAACAATATGAACAGTCTTTTGATGCTAATCATGGCGGTTTTGGAAGGGCTCCAAAGTTTCCTCAAAGCATGGCGTTGTCACTTCTCTTGCGAATTGATCGCTCTCCAGGAAAGGGCGAAGCCCCTCTTCAGATGGTAGAGACGACACTCAAAAAAATGGCGTATGGTGGAATGTACGATCATCTCGGTGGAGGATTCCATCGTTATTCCACTGATGATCAGTGGCTTGTTCCGCATTTTGAAAAAATGCTGTATGACAATGCACTTCTCGTTGTTTCCTATCTTGAAGCATATCAACTCACGAAAAATGAAATGTACGCTTCTGTTGCGCGTGAAACGCTGGATTATATTTTGCGCGACATGACCTCTTCGCAGGGAGGCTTCTTTTCTGCAGAAGATGCGGATAGTGAGGGAGAAGAGGGGAAGTTTTATGTCTGGACAAAACAAGAACTCAAAAATATTCTTTCTCCCGAAGAGTTTCGTTTGGTGGAAAAAGTTTATGAGATTACAGAACAAGGAAATTTTGAACATCACACGAACATCCTGAGCATGTCGAAGGATGTCAATTGGTCGATCAAACAGGATCCCTTTCTCCAGAGTGCACATCAAAAACTTTTTGCCGTTCGTAAAAAACGTATTCATCCTTCCAAAGACGATAAAATTCTAACGAGCTGGAATGGCCTCATGATTTCAGCAATGGCAAAAGGGTATCAGGTGTTGGAAGATGAGCGATATTTGAAAGCAGCGCAGCAGGCCGCTTTGTTTCTAAGGAATACATTATATGTAGGGGCGAGCGGTGCTCGCCCGGGCGACTGCCAGTCGCCCCTACGACGTCGTTATCGTGATGGAGAAGCAAAATTTAGCGCGACACTCGAAGACTATGCGTATCTTATTTCCGGACTCATTGATCTCTACGAATCTGATTTTAATGCTCAATGGATTGAGTGGGCACTTCTTTTACAAAAAGAGGCGGAAGCCTTTTGGGATGAAGAAGAAAAAGTTTTCTTCTCTGCTGATCCACGCGCAACAGATTTAATTGTTCGTAAAAAAGATCTGCACGATGGTGCAATGCCATCGGCAAATTCGATCAGTATTCTCAATCTTCAACGTCTTTATGCTTTGACCTTCAAAGAAAACTATCGAGAAAAAGCGGAGCAGATGCTTCAAGCGCTGGGTGAGGTGATGATCCGTCATTTGCGAGGTTTTGAATCAGCTTTTATTGCGCTCGATTTTTTCTTGGCTCGACCCAAAGCAATCGCGATTGTGGGAGAGAAAGAGAGCTCTTCCACCAAAGATTTTCTTCGTTACCTTCGCACCCATTTTCTTCCGAACAAAGTGGTAGCGTTAGGAGAAGGAGTTGAGCTTACAAAGGCTCGTCCCATGCTCGATGGCAAAACAGCATTTTATATTTGTGAAGGAAATGTTTGCAAAAAACCAACTACTGATCTCGAAGAGGCAAGGAAGCTTACCAATAACTGACTGTCAGTTATTGGTATTCAGCGATTGCTGACTCTAAAAATAAAGTTGCTTCTTTGCTTAGCGCTAAGTAATATAGGTTCATGAATACACGTCAACTTGCTAAAATTTTAGGTCGTCGAGGAGGGAGGGCTCGTGCCAAGAGCTTGTCTGGAGAGGAGAAAAGGAAAATAGCTTCTCTTGGTGGGAAATCTCGGGCTAAGTCACTTCAAGCAGCAAGGCATGTGAGGGAAAACTTTCGTTATCTCGAAACCATACAGGTGTTGGGAGCACGTAATCGCAAAATAAAACGTCTCAAAAATTTTAAGGGACGTCTTCCTGGAATTTATGTCTGATGCATCAAATTATCTTGAGGATGTAGGAATTATTCTCGATAAACTTGAAGATGTGGGATTCAGGCCGATTCTCGTTGGCGGAATGGCTCTAGCTCTTCTTGGATCTCGACGTGTGACACGCGATTTTGATTTTTTGATTTCCAACCCAGAAGATCGTCTTCAAGCACTGGTCGATATTTTTTATCAAAACGGATTGGAATTAGCGGCTCGAGTAGACAAAAATGGAGAGATTACAGCAACGATTGAGAATCGTCGAGTTGCCGTACTTCGGCTTCGTATGGATAAACCTTCAAGTATTTATTTTTTCAATCCCACGACAGGACTTCGCATCGATCTCCTCTTCGATTTTCCTCTGGCTGCGTCTGAACTGGCAAAACGTGCTCAAAAGATAAAAGTTCAATCATATATCTTTTATGTGGCATCTGAAAAAGATCTCCTGAGATTAAAAGAAATTGCAAAGTTAGATCGCAATTCTCCCTTTGATGCTCAAGACATCGCTTTTCTGAAAGCGCGGAGAAAAAAACCAAAACTGTAAATTATATTTGAGGAATACCTTGTTCTTCTGCAGAAGAAGTCTGTGCTTGAGATGGTAAACGTATTCCATACAATTTTTCAGCGCATTGAATGACTTCACGATAACGATGAGGAAAAATATTTTCCGCGTCATTTGTCATGAGAATCGGAATGGGAAAAAATGAATTGAACATTGCAGCAGCAGCATTTGACGATACTAACATGCGCAGTCCTCGCTGCGCATCCCACGCATAATCAAAGGTGCCATCATCATCAATATCAAATTCAAAACGATCGCCATGGATTCGAAGAGTGATGTAATCATCAGGAGAGAGAGTGTCTTTCCCTTCGCAACCGCTTCCAAAGAGTGTTCCAACATCGATCAAGAAGGAGGGTAATCCGAGAAGTTCAAACGAGGAGAGGTACACAGACCAGTCGGCCAGATCAAAGGGGACACGAACCGTCGAGATCGACGAAGGATTCGTCATACTTCTTCTATCGGCACGGCCTCAAAAAGGTTTCTCGGTTTTTAGTGTTTTAAATTGCAGATTGCAAAGAAAAGTTTCCTCACGATACGGTGCATTTATGGTTTCCCTTGCCGAAAAAAACTGTATCTCCTGTAAAGGAGGCGTGGCTCCTCTCAAGGGCGAAGCCCTTCGGCTACTTCAGTGCGATCTGGGAAATAACTGGAACATTGTTGAAGATCATCATCTTGAAAAAGAGTTTTCTTTCAAGAATTTTAAAGAGGCACTCGCCTTTACTAATAAGATTGGTGCTCTTGCAGAAGAGCAAGGTCATCATCCCGATGTTTTTCTGTCATGGGGAAAAGTGAAAATTCACATCTGGACGCATAAAATTGATGGTTTAACTGAAAACGATTTTATTCTGGCAGCCAAGATTGATCAGCTTTGACCAGTCTTCTTCTGCTTATTCGTAATGTGTCCACATTCTGATGATTTTGATAATTTTTTCTTCTTTGTAAACCTGATAGACAAGTCGATATTGAATATTGATGCGACGGGAGTAAGCACCGGTTAAATCACCAAGAAGTTTTTCGTACGGTGGCGGAGTTTGAAATGGATTTTTTTCCAGTAGTTGAAGAAGTTTTTCTGCTTGTGATTTAAGCACGGCGTATTTGATTTTGAGAGCGTCTTTTTGAGACTGTTTTGTATAGACCAGTTTCCACATCTACCATTTCAACTTTCGCGAACATTTGCTGAGAGGAGTTGCGAGCCCCTTTTTGATCGATTCTCGCATTTGAGGCATAGAAGTCAGATAAAGCGTTTCCTGAATCGATTTCCAATCTTCCTCTGAAACCAACACGCCATTATTTCTCTTTCCCGTGATGAGTACGGGCTCGTGCGATTCTGCAACGTCGTCAAGGAGACGATAGAGATCACTTCTCGCTTGGCTGGCTGTTCTGCTACCCATAAAATCTCCTCTCGGAAGAGATCGTACGTTATTACGTACGTCATGTCAATGAGGATTTTTGATGATAGGCAACCTTTTTCATCTTCATCCGATAATCCTTATGGAGGATGTATGGGATTACTCAATATTGATACCGCATTCCTTGCAGGTTTTCGGGGCAAAGCTTTTGCAGAAACGCTCCGAGTCACATTTCGTCCGCTTCAGTCTCAGAAGGATCCTGTAGTCGTCGAGCTCGGAGCGCAGGGGACGGTATGGACCGAGGCAGATAAAGGTGGAATGGCCGTTCAGTTTCTTGCGGGTCTTCGAATTCAACCCTTTTCATTTGGCTATCTTGCTTTCTGGTTGGGCGTTGGCGGTGGAGCCAATGAAAGAGATACAGGACATGCCCTCTCTTTCGCGGGGCGAGTTGGCTTTGATATATTTCACGACATTCTTTCTGGTGAAATTGCTCTCAGTCACGAAGTTTTTAATCACGGTCCAAATACTATGGTGAGTAACACTCAAGCTCTTACCGGCTTTGCCTTTCATATCGATCTGTAATCTTTTCATTTCTTGAAGAGAAGTACTTGCAATTCCCCACAACATCTTTAAAGAACTCTTCTTATGAACGACCCAAAAATCAAAAAACTTTATCGCCAATGCTATGAGCAGATGCGGACCATTGCGATCCTTGGTGACACACAACAACTTCTCGGCTGGGATCGTGAAACCATGATGCCCAAAAAAGGGGCTGCCAATCGTGCCGAACAAATGGCGGTCATGACAGCTCTTCTTCATGAACGCGCCACCGCGCCAGAGATTGGAGAAACGCTTCAGACTTTAAATGCAGCGACGAATACACTTTCAAGTGGAGAGCGTGCCAACGTGCGCGAATGGTTGCGCGACTATGAAAAAATAGTAAAAATTCCAAAAGCATTAGCCACTGAAATTTCACGTACGACATCTCGTGCACACGATGTTTGGATTGAAGCGCGGCAGAAAAAAGATTTTTCTCTCTTTGCTCCATGGCTCTCTAAAATTATCAAACTCTCGACAGAAAGAGCAGAAGCTATTGGATACACTGGCTCACGTTATAATGCTCTTCTCGATGGATTCGAACCATACATGACAGTGGATGAGCTCGATCCGATTTTGGATGATGTTCGTCGTCACACTCTTTCTTTTCTCGAAGCTATTTGTCATTCCACGATAAAAGCGAAGACTTCATTTCTACATAAACGTTATCCTATTCCACAGCAGGAAGCTGTCAGTCGCATGATTATGGAGCGAATTGGACTGACATCAGATGGGACTCGTCTTGATCGAGCTGTCCATCCATTTTGCAGCGGAGCACATCCTGATGATGTTCGTATGACGACACGGTATTCTGAAATAAACTTCCCACAGTCGATATCGACGGTCATGCACGAAGGGGGACATGCGATCTATCAACAGCAGCTCGATATTCAGCATTTTGGAACCCCCCTTGCTGATCCTATCTCGCTTGGTATTCACGAATCGCAATCCCGCACATGGGAACATTTAGTTGGGAGCAGTTGGGCTTTCACTTCGTTTCTGTTTCCGAAATTGAAAAAACTTTTCCCGCAGCAACTTCAATATGTGAAGGCGCGTGATTATTATAAAGCTGTCAATTCAGTACAGCCGAGTTTCATTCGTGTTGATTCCGATGAAGTGACGTACAATCTCCACATTGTGCTTCGTTATGAACTTGAACGAGGATTATTTGAAGGAAAGATAAAGGTGAAAGATTTGCCAGCGCTCTGGAATGAAAAGATGAAAAAATATTTAGGTATTATTCCTCACAATGATGCTCTTGGGGTTCTTCAAGATACGCACTGGTCCTGGGGAGCTTTTGGATATTTCCCAACCTATACGCTTGGGAATCTGTATGCTGCACAATTTTGGACAAAAATTCAGAAGGATCTTCCAGATATTGAAGATCAGATACGCAAAGGAAAGTTTCAACCTTTGCGCGAATGGCTTCGTAAAAACATTCACACGCACGGGCGTCGTTATAGTGCAAGTGAACTGGTGAAGCGTGTGACGGGGAAGCCGTTGTCATCGCAATATTTTGTTGATTACATCAAAAAGAAGTACGGTGAGATTTATGACATCTCTTTGTAGAGTTCATTTCAAAACATTACTCTTTGTAACGGGTCCTGCCGCTTGCGGTGTTCTGGTCTCCCGCATAACACGGGAACCCTCCAGAACAACCTCCAGCGTCACCCGTATCTCATCAGTTTTGAAATGAACTCTACTGAAGGGCTTTCACGATGAATGTTGATCAATTAGCAATAAATACAATACGCACCCTTTCGATGGACGCTGTCCAAAAGGCGAACTCGGGCCATCCAGGAACACCAATGGCGCTCGCACCTCTGTCGCATCTTCTCTGGAGCCGTTTTCTTCGTTTTAATCCTGAAAATCCCCATTGGTATAATCGCGATCGCTTTGTTCTTTCCTGCGGGCATGCATCAATGTTGCTCTATGCGCAGCTTCATCTCGCGGGTTTTGATCTTCCATTGGAAGAGATCAAAAATTTTCGCCAGTGGAAAAGTAAAACTCCAGGCCATCCTGAATATGGCCATACTCCTGGTGTAGAAACAACCACCGGACCTCTTGGACAAGGGTTTGGAAATGCAGTCGGGATGGCGATTGCAGAAGCGCATTTGGCTGCAAAGTTTAATCGAAAAGATTTTCGTATCGTTGATCACGAAACCTATGTTCTCTGCAGTGACGGCGATCTCATGGAGGGAGTGGCTTCTGAAGCGGCCTCACTTGCGGGTTTCCTCAAACTCGGAAGACTGATTGCCTTTTATGATGACAATAAAATTACGATCGATGGTTCCACGGATCTTGCCTTTGGAGAAAATGTGGGGAAACGATTTGAAGCATACGGATGGCATGTGGAACATGCGGATGATGCGAATGATTTGGGCAAATTAGAGAGAGCTCTTCAGAGTGCAAAAGAAGAAGGGGCGAAGCCCTCGCTGATTATTGTTCGATCTCACATTGCCTATGGCAGTCCTAACAAACAGGATACATCTGCGGCGCATGGCGCAGCGCTTGGAGAAGAAGAGGTAAAACTCACAAAGCAAGCGTACGGTTGGCCAGATGAGACGTTTGTTGTTCCAGAAGAAGTGAAAAGTTTTTACGAAAAAGTTGCTGCTGAAGGAATGAGAAAAGAAGAGAAGTGGAAAGCTCTTTTTGATCGGTATCGAAATGAATATCCTGAACTTGCTGCTGAATGTGAACGTGTGATGCAAGGGAAGCTTCCGGCGAATGCAGAAAAAGAATGGCCTCAAATCGATACGACAAAAAATCCAGCGACACGAAGTGTGTCGCATTCCCTTCTTCAACACGCTGCGAAAATTTTTCCTGAACTCATTGGAGGTTCGGCTGATCTTGCCGTTTCTAATTTAACGTTCGTCAAAGAGGAAAAAGATTTTTCATCGCAGTCACGTGAAGGACGCAATCTTCATTTTGGCATTCGCGAACATGGAATGGCAGCTATCGTGAATGGAATCGCACTGCATGGTGGACTTCTTCCGTATGCGGCGACATTTCTTGTTTTTACTGACTATATGCGTCCCTCCATTCGGCTTGCCGCTCTGATGAATATTCCGACACGCTATATTTTTACGCACGATTCCATTGGTCTCGGAGAAGATGGGCCTACCCATCAGCCAATCGAGCATCTTATGTCGTTGAGGATGATTCCCAACATGACGGTTATTCGCCCCGCTGATGCAGCAGAGACGCTTGGCGCTTGGAAGTATATGACGATGTATCGAAAGGGACCGGTGGCGCTTGTGCTGACGCGCCAGGGAGTGCAGCATCTTTCAACGACTTCAGCAGAGAATGTGGAAAAAGGAGCCTATGTCGTTGCAGAAACAAAAGGAAAAGAGCTTACGCTCATTCTTGTTGCCACAGGTTCTGAAGTATCACTTGCGCACGAAGCTTTTTTACAATTAGAGCAAGATGGCATTGGAGTTCGTCTCGTCAGCATGCCGTCGTGGGAACTTTTCTTTCAGCAATCAGAGTTTTATCAACAAGAGATTTTCCCAGATCATGTGCCGCTTCGTCTCTCCATTGAAGCAGGGACAACCTTTGGATGGGAAAAAGTTGTTGGTGAACGAGGTGATTCCATTGGCCTTGATCACTTTGGAGCAAGCGCTCCCGCCAATATTCTTTTCGAGCAATTTGGATTTACAGTTAGCAATATTGTCACCCGTGCAAAAAAGCTCTTGAGTTCGTCTTTTTCCTGAAGATAATACCTCCACTATTTATTCCACATCATCAAAAGGGGGAAATATGCACAAATGTCCAAGTGTGAAGTGTTTTTTTACCGAGTGTGACTGCTGGTGCAAAATGTCATGCGTGCTCGGAAGTTTTGTTCTTTTGTTGTTGCGTCTCTATTTTGGTTGGCATTTCTTGATGGCAGGGAAAGGGAAGTTTATGAATACAGAACAAGTGACGGGATTTTTTACCAATCTCGCCATTCCTTTTCCTCACATTATGGTCTACGTCGTTGCTGCCATTGAAATGATTGGCGGAGCTTTTTTATTGATCGGTTTAGCTGCCCGTTTCGTTTCAATTCCTTTATCAGTGACGATGATTGTCGCATTTTTTACGGCACATCTGGAAGCCGTGAAAAATATCTTCAAAGATCCTGAAACTTTTTTTGCGCAGGATCCATTTCTCTTTTTACTGACGACACTTTTGGTTCTCTCTTTTGGGCCGGGAATGTTTTCCATCGATTATGTGATCAAAAAGAAATGTTGCCAGAGTGATGTCGGTTCTTCAGGAACAAAAACAAGTTGTTGTTCATAACAGTTCGTTTCTGTTTGTGTCATGGTGATGCAGGGAAGCAGAACTGATGTGCTTGTGGGGGATTCATGAAGCGATCATATAAAGGTGCAGTAGTTGCAGCAGCAGTGGCAGGTTTTTTCTTCGCGGGAAAAGCAATTGCGGATAACACCCAACCAACGACAACAGCAAAAACAGAAACCACCGCAAAGGTAAAATGTTTCGGGGTCAATGAATGTAAAGGTCATAGCGAATGCGCAGGCGCAAAAAATGGATGTCATGGACAAAATGGATGCAAAGGGCAGGGTTGGGAAATGATGAAAAAAGAAGATTGTGTAAAAAAGGGTGGAACAGTTAAGTAAGGAACAAATGGAATTTCCTTTTTTAGGTTTTGGCGTCGGCCTCCGGACCACGCATTATAGTCATATCTTGGAACACTGGCCTCAAATCGATTGGTTTGAGATCATTTCCGAAAACTATATGGTGGACGGAGGCCGACCTCTTTATATCCTCGAACAAGTTCAAGAACGCTATCCGCTGGTCATGCATGGAGTTTCACTTTCGATCGGCTCAACAGATCCGCTGAATAAAGATTATCTGAAACGTCTCAAAAAACTGGCAGATGTGGTGAAACCAAAATGGATTTCAGATCATCTCTGTTTTGCGTGCACTGGCGGGCATAATTCTCATGATCTCTTGCCACTGCCTTATACCGAAGAAGCAATTACGCATGTGGCAAAACGGATTCAACAAGTCCAAGATCATCTGGGGTGTCAGATGCTTCTCGAAAATGTTTCGAGCTATATGGAATACAAGCATTCCACGATGAGTGAGTGGGAATTTTTAAAAGCGATTGTGGAAGAAGCAGATTGTAAAACGCTTCTGGATATTAATAATATTTATGTGAGTTCTGTGAATCATTCTTTTGATCCGATGAAGTTTATCTCTGCGATTCCACCAGATCGCGTCAAACAGTTTCATTTAGCAGGACATACGGAATATGAAACGCACTTGCTCGATACCCATGATCACGAAATTAAATCTGAAGTGTGGAAGCTCTACACCAAAGCGCTTGAACGTTTTGGAAATATTTCAACGCTCATTGAGTGGGATGATCATATTCCTCCCTTTGAAGAGTTGAAATCGTCCGCAGATAAAGCAAAAAAACTTTATGAAGCCTATGCACACGCTCGAACAAACACAGAAACTGGTGTGGCAGCTCATCTCTGATCCTCATGGCGTTCAAGCTGCAATACGAAAGCTTGCTTTATGCGAGCTTCCCATTCAGGGTGATCACCGTTTAAGCGCTGAGGAGCGGCTCGATATTTATGCGCAGATGTATTTTTTTCGTCTGCTCAATTGCCTTCAAGAAGATTTTCCAGCTGTGAGAGCATTTCTTGGCTCTGAATCTTTTGCGCATGTGGTGGCGAATTATGTTGGAAGCTTTCCATCAGAACACTGGTCGCTTCGTTATGCAGGTGCAAGACTTCCCGATTTTTTGAAGAGTACGGAATATCATCAGATATCGCCTTTTCTTTCTGATCTTGCTCGTTTTGAATGGCAACTTTTAGATGTGATCGATGCTCCTGATGCAAAACTTCTTTCGCAAAATCGCTTGGCAGAAATTTCTCCTGAGATGTGGGAGAAAATAAAATTTTCTCTTCTTCCTTCATGTCGTCTTCTTTCTCTTTCATGGGAGACGGCGCCTCTTTACGAAGGGCTGCGCCCCTCTCTGGGGAGTACAGTAGAAAAAGAAGAAATCATGACTCCAGTAAAACAAGAAGTGACGTATCTCATATGGCGTCCTCAGTTTGACGTGAAATATCGTGTGGTTGACGGTCTTGAGCATGAACTCCTCGCGCTCCTTCACAATGGGGTGACGTTTGGGGAACTCTGTGAAAAAGCATATGACGCTCTTGGGAATGTTGGAGTGACCAACACTGCGCAACTATTGCAAGGCTGGATTAAAGATGGTTTGTTAACGAACCTTGATGAAGCGTTCTATTTCAAAACTGACAAATGATTGGGGTGGCACCGACGACGGATCCCAGGGGTGCCCCGCGTTAGCGGGGAGGTGGAACGTCGGAGGTGACAGGACCCGTATCAGAAAATGTTTTGAAATAGAACTCTTATAACAAGTTTATTGACAATCGTCCCTGTTCTCTCTTATGCATCCCCTGTATCTGAAAGGAGTCCATTATGTTTGCAGCTTCAGGTTGTGGTTCGTGTGGTTGTCACTCTGCGGAGGAGACACCAAAAGTAGAGCAAAAAGAGACAGCACCTCTTGAGGGCGGAACGCTTACGATTACCGCAAAAGCGGGTGAAAAGGTGAAAGGCTTCATGGATCAAATGCCAGGAGCCCAGGGAAAATTGTTGCGCATTGCGATTCGTGCAGGTGGCTGTTCAGGCTATTCCTATGATTTTGTTTTTGATGCGAAACGCGAAGGGGATCAAGAATTCCCAGCTGGCGATGTTTCTGTCATTGTTGATTCCATGAGCATGAAGCTTTTAAATGGAAGCACCATTGATTATCTTGAAACCATGCAGGGTGCTGGTTTTGTGGTCGAAAATCCAAACTCGAGCGGTGGCTGTGGTTGCGGTTCATCTTTTTCAGCTTAACAAATGTGAAAGATGTTTATTCAAGAGCCGACATTTTGTCGGCTCTTTGTCATTCATACGATGTCATTCCTGCGAAAGCTTCTGGATCCCCGCTTTCGCGAGGATGACATCCTAAAAGTTAATTATTCTATGATCCTCATTCTCGATAATCTCGATTCGTTTACCTTCAATATTTCTCAAGAGACGCGAAAGTGTGGGTATGAATGTGTGGTGAAGCGAGCTTCTGAAACTTCGCTCGCTGATATTGAAAAACTTTCACCTCAAAAAATTATTTTTTCTCCAGGTCCTGGTCGACCATCAGATCATCCTTTTATGTATCAGGTGATGGAATATTTTTCGGATCGCATTCCCATCTTAGGGATTTGTTTAGGAATGCAGGCGATGAATGAATTCTTTGGCGGAACCATTTGTAAAGATGATCGACCCATGCATGGAAAAACAAGTTCCATTTTTCATAATGACTCCATGCTTTTTCACGGTATTCCTTCTTCCTGCGAAGTCGCTCGTTACCACTCTTTAAAAATCGATCAATTGGCCACGTCTTTTATTTTAACGGCGTGGACGGCAGATCGCATTCCTATGGCGATGTCCCATCACACAAAAAATCTTTATGGCGTCCAATTTCATCCTGAATCTTTTCTGACGCCTTATGGAAACCAGATGCTCCTGAATTTTTATCGATCATGAAGATTCCGCAAATTCACGATATTCAGATAACTCCTCTTTCGTTGAACTCGATTTTTGAATGTATTCCTCAGCGAGATGAAATCTTTGCGCTTTTGAAAACATCAGGGAAAATTTCCGGACATGGTTTTTCGCTTTTGGGAATGCATCCTTATCTTATTGCTCGCGCCAAAGGTCGACGTTGCTCTCTTGAAACAGCACATGGAATTGAATGGTGTGATGAAGATCCATTTCAATTTCTCCAAAAAATTTTTGATGCTTCTCATTTTGACCTCGATGAATATCTTCATTTTTGTGGCGGTGCCATCGGAGCCTTTTCGTATGACCTCAAAGAGATGATCGAAGAGATGCCATCATATGCACGTGAGGATGTGAACCTTCCAGATCTCATCTTCGTCTTTTTTCGAAATTATGTATTGTTTGATGAAGTAGAGCGCAAAGCATGGAAGATTGAAGTTATTGTAAAGGACCATGAACCATGCACCATGAACCATAAAATATGGAAGAAGACTGATGCAGATTCTTTGCGAAACGAGAGATTCTTTCGCAATGCATCCCGGGATCTCTCAAGCTTCAGAGAGACGGAGTCTCAGAGGGTAAGTGAGAAAGAATGTCGAGTTGAGCATAAAGAACTCTCTTCAAACTTCACCGAAATTGAGTACCTTCATGCCGTAAAAAAAATCATTCACCACATTCACGAAGGGGACATCTACCAAGCCAATATCTCTCAACGTTTCGGGGCTGCCCCCTTTTCTGCAGATTCCTTTTTGCTTTTTCGAGTTCTTGAAGAAATAAATCCAGCACCCATGATGGCGTATCTGCAGTTTCCAGAAGCGACGCTTATCAGCACGTCGCCGGAACGGTTTTTAAAGCGAGAGGGAACGCGGGTGATAACCTCTCCAATTAAAGGGACGCGTCCACGAGGGAAAACTGATGATGAAGATGAAAAATTACAAAGTGTTCTCTGGAACAGCAGTAAGGATGGAGCTGAGCTCGCAATGATTGTCGATCTGATGCGCAATGATCTCGGAAAATTGGCGATCCCTGGCAGTGTGAAGGTCACTGATCCAAAAAGAATTGAAGCTTATACGAATGTCTTTCATCTCGTGGCAACGATTGAAGCTCAACTCGATCCTTCGATTTCATCTTTTGATGTTATTCGCTCCTGTTTTCCCGCCGGATCGATTACAGGTTGTCCAAAGTTACGTGCCATGGAGATGATTGAAGGCATAGAACCGGTAAAACGAGGCTTTGCCTATGGCAGTCTCGGTTATGTGGCATTCAATGGCGATTTTGATCTTAACGTCGCGATTCGTACAATCATTATGAAAGAGCGAAAGCTCTTTTTTCATCTCGGAGGGGGGATTGTTGCTGATTCGGATCCAAAACAGGAGTATGAAGAGACCCTTCAAAAGGGAAAATCGATGTTTGAAATTCTAAAAAGGATAAATATATGACTTCCTTACCAGGTTTTTTTGAAACCCTTCGATATAAAGAGGGTAAGATCGAATACTTCAAGGAACACATGAAGCGCCTTGAAGGCGGAATAAAACCATTAGAAATAGAAGCGAAACCTGCTGATGTTGAAAAAGAAATTCGAGATCAACTTCAAAAGAAGGGTTTAGAGCGAGAATTATGTCGCATTCTTCTTGTGGTCACCAAAGAGAAGGCCGAAGTTTTGGTCGAAAAGTATGTTCCCTTTCCCCGTGAGCTTTACGTGAAAGGGGTTACGCTTACCCAAACTTCTCACCCAGATCCGAGCGGATCGGCCCATCTGAAACGGTATGATCGGCAGGGCTATAATGAAGCCATGCAATTGGCGGAGCAGAAAGGATGTGTCGAGTGTTTGTGTCATGCTCAGGGACGTGTTCTTGAATGTAGTAAAGCGAATGTCATTGCTCTGTACGATGGGCAGATCGTGATTCCTTCTCGAAAAGACTTTCGACTTCCCGGAATTATGGAACAGAAAGTTCTTGAGCGATACAAAGGAAAAGTAATGGAAGGAAGGATCGCTTGGCCCCTTGTTCCAAACATGCAGCTCTATATTACGAGTTCCCTCAAAGGGCTGATGCCCGTGAAACAGGTTGATGAGAAAATATTGACCATCAATAAAACTTCTTCTCTTTATAAATTGATTCCAGAGTTTTGGCCATTTTCTTAAATAAGTGCCGTGCACTTAAATGAAAAAATTCTCTCTTTAAATGCATTTTTCTCTCAATTAAGTGCACGGCACTTATTTCAAAATTGACATTCATCGACTCCTTCGTTCTAGTCTTTCTATGCACCGCATTGTTTCTCTCATCGCCAGCAGTACTGAAATCATCTGCGCCTTAGGGTGTCGTGATCAGATGGTCGGTCGATCGCATGAATGCGATTACCCGGAATCAGTCAAAGCTCTTCCGTGTTGTACCGAAGTCAAATTTGGAACGCATGGAACAAGTTACGAAATTGACCAACGCGTCAAAGCGATTGTCCAGGAAGGGCTCTCTGTTTATCGCGTCAAAGGAGAGATGCTGAAACATTTACGCCCTGATGTGATTGTGACCCAAACGCAGTGTGAAGTGTGTGCGGTGAGTCTCAAAGATGTCGAAGCAGCGACCTGTGAACTCATGGGCGCTGATCTAAAAGTTGTCTCATTAGAGACCAACTGTCTCGCCGATTTATGGCGCGATATCAAAAAAGTCGGAGCTGCGCTCGATGTTGAGGAGAGAGCTGAGAAACTTATTGAATCCCTTCAGCAGCGCATTCGAAATATTGAAACCCGTGTTGCTGATGTCAGCCGAAAACCAACTGTCGCGTGTATCGAGTGGATTGATCCTTTAATGAGTGCTGGCAACTGGATGCCGGAACTCGTAGAGCTTGCTGGTGGTGTGAATCTTTTTGGCATTGCCGGAAAACATTCTCCCTGGATGACATGGGAAGAACTGGTTCAAAAAAATCCCGATATCATTATAGTGCTTCCGTGTGGTTTTGATATTCCCCGCACGCTTGAAGAGATGCATCTTTTACGCGATCGCAAAGAGTGGAAAGCGCTGCGCGCTGTTCAGGTAGGACAAGTCATCATCGCGGATGGCAATCAATATTTCAATCGCCCCGGCCCACGACTTGTTGAGTCGCTCGAGATCCTTGCCGAAATTTTTCATCCCGATATGTTCGCTTTCGGACATGAAGGAACTGGCTGGAAGCGTTTTCTTTTTTAGCGCAACTTTTAATGGTTTTCTTTCGATAATGACGGAAACCATCATGGTGAGGGATGTATTAAGGAGGTCTTTATGTTCAGTGCAGGAGATAAGTTTCTTATTCAATGTCGCAGTGTTCAAGTAAAAGTAGGTGAAACTGGCTATGTCGAAGCGATGTTCACGCCAAGAGGAGATGAAAAAGTTGAAGGAGCGAAGTTATCTGAAATTCGAAAAGACCTTATTGGGAAAAGCGTGGAAGCTGTATGGAAGAGTGGAAAATATGCAAGAACGAATAACATTAAACATGGAAACGCAGGAATCTTTGATCCAAACGTGAAAAAAGCAGCAGAGGTTGCTCTGAGATCGCTTGAAACTGCCGTGGTTACAGCATGCGAAGTCGGGAACGATTTTGTGTTTCGAGGTTTTGAACCATCAGGAAGTGTGCAAACTTTTGCTGCAAATTTTGGAGATTATGACGATTCTCCACAAAAAGTTCGTTTCTACATTCCTTATCAAGAAGGAATGACACCAGCTCAAATTTCAGCAGAACTTATGCTTGCGGCGAAGAAGGCTGAAAGTGAATATGGAAAACTCGTTGGTGAAACTGATTAATCAACTCTTGCAAGAAGCAGAAAACATTCTCGCCCTATAGTGCTTTAACTTTTTAAATATGTCATCCTCGCGTAGGCGGGGATCCAGTGTTTTCAATATTTTCTGGATTCCTGCTTTCGCAGGAATGACACCATACTCACGCAAAGTTAATTTGGTAAAAAAGACACAAAATGACTTGCATCTTTTCAGTAATCCAGCTCTTTTCTCGACATGATTCTTTATAAGGGAGTGTTGAAAAATACCATCTTTGTCATCCCCGCGCAGGCGGGGATCCAGAAAGGTTAAACATCTGGATTCCTGCTTTCGCAGGAATGACATAGATTCTAAAAAGATCTTTTTGATGTGAAGATGCTAAAAAAGAGCAAAGATGATGAACAAAGATAAAGAAAAAAAGCGTGGGAAAAATGGAATCGTGAGAACCCGCCGATGAAGTTAACACCGGAGCAAGTATTGACTTGGCTCGATCAAGTTCGTGCTTTTATGTTTGAGGTCTGGGAAAAAAATCCGGAACTTCGAAAAAAATACGAAAATCTAAGAAAAGGATAGTTCTTTAAAGAGCATCAGAATGTTGAATATATTGTTCAAGCGAATTGATTGGCTCATTGCGCATGATGGTGAACGAGACAGTCTCCTCCAAAGCATTTGTGATCTCTTGAAAGAGAAAATTTCACACTACCATTGGGTCGGGTTTTATCTGGTTGATCCCCAAAAATCAGATGAACTTGTGCTTGGTCCTTATGCAGGAGAGCCGACGGATCATACGTGCATTCGCTTTGGACAGGGGATCTGCGGTCAGGCGGCTCAAACCAAAAAGACCTTTGTGGTGGCAGATGTGTCAAAAGAGACGAACTATCTCTCTTGTAGTGTGAAAGTAAAATCAGAAATCGTCGTTCCCATCATGAAAGATGGAACTATCGTGAGGACTCGATATTGACTCCCATCAACTTTCGGCATTTACTTCAAAAGATCGAGAATTTTTAGAAAAGATTTGCGCCAAAATAAGCAGTTTTTTTTAAGAACACGTTTGAAAATGCCGCAGACCAAAAGGTGCCAGAAATCTGCCAGACACCTTTTGGCTCATAAACCATGAAACGATTTTTAATCTATCTACTTGGTGTTTGCATTGGAGCAGTCTTTGTATGGAAATATCCCCTTATGAGGAGAAATGTGATGTCATTCTCAGAAACTTCATTGCATCGTGTGTTAGAGCAAGATTACGGCTGGCTCAATACCTCTCGACCGCTCAAAGCCGAGGATTTCAAAGGTCGCATTCTTCTTCTCGATTTTTGGACCTACTGTTGCATCAACTGTCTTCACGTGATTCCCGATCTGAAAAAACTCGAAGCAGAATTTGGCGAGCATCTCACCGTGATCGGAGTTCACTCTGGAAAATTTTTCAATGAACGCGATGAAGACAATATTCGCGCTGCTGTGCTTCGACATCATATCGAACATCCAGTTGTGAATGACGCACCATTTCGCATTTGGAAAAGTTTTGGCGTACGCGCGTGGCCAACGCTTGTGCTTTTAAATCCCGAAGGAAGAATCGATCGCATCTATTCTGGCGAGGGACATCTCAACGAACTTCGTGACGATATTGGGCGACTTCAGAAAGCATATACCGGAGGTTACAATATCGAACCTTTGCCTTTGAATCTCGAGGCAAATAAAAAATCTCCCTCGTTCCTGAAATTTCCAGGAAAACTTGCGTATGCTCCAGATCGAAAACTTCTTTTTGTTTCTGACTCAAGTCATCATCGAATTTTGGGAATGACGCTTCAGGGAGAGATTCAACTGGTTATCGGAGAAAAAGAGAGCGCGGGATGGAAAGAGGGGAGTTTTTCTGAAGCACGTTTCAATGGACCTCAAGGACTTTTGTATGTGCAGAATATTCTCTATGTTGCGGACACGGAAAATCATCTGCTTCGAAAAATTAATTTGAATACACAAAAAGTAACGACGATTGCTGGTCTTGGAAAACAGGGATTTGAACGAGAGGTCGAAGGAAATGATGCCCTTAAAACTCCACTGAGTTCCCCGTGGGATCTCGAGCTTTCACCTGATGAAAAAGAAATAATAATCGCGATGGCTGGCACACATCAACTCTGGGGATATCACCGAGAAAGAGCGCAGCTCCGTGTGATTGCTGGAAATGGAATCGAATCGATGGATGACGGTCGTTATCCTCACAATTCTCTCTCTCAACCGAGCGGCATTTCGAGATTAGGAAAGAAATTCTATTTCGTCGATTCTGAAACGAGTTCTCTTCGTGTTTTGGAAGATGGTCGCATTACGACTCTTATCGGTACTGGCCTTTTTGATTTTGGTTTCAAAGATGGGAAAGGGAAAGAGGGGCAGCTCCAACATCCTCTCGGAGTTTTTGCCGATGAGAGTGGAGTGTATATTGCCGATAGCTATAATCATGCGATTCGACGTTATGATCCAGCAACACAGAAAGTTGTCAACATCACCGGGAAAGGTGTTTCCGGTTTTTTTGATGGTGGTTGGGGGTATGCTCTTTTTCAAGAGCCAAACGATGTGATCAAAATTGGTGATCAGCTCTTTGTGACGGATACCAACAATCATCTTATTCGCGTTATTGATCTTCAGAAAAAAACTGTTCGGACCCTTGAGCTTTCGTTGCCGCAAACAACAAGTATTTTGTGCACTGAAGCGGAATGTATACCAAGAGATCAATCTTAAGGAACCTCTGAAAAAGTAACCGCTCATGCTGAGCCTGTCGGAGCGTAAGCACGGAACTCCCTGATTTTTCATGTCGTCCTTCGACAGGCTCAGGACGAGCGGAGGATTATCCGGCTTTTTTCAGAGGGTCCTTTAAGAAAAATAATCATCTTTCAAAAAGTCCTTATCTTTTTTCTCAATCTGAGAAAAATTTTCGGATTTGTTTCCACTCTTTGAGAGGCGTACAATAAAGGCCGAGAGAGGGGGGTTCGGTCATGCGAGGTTTTACACTCCTAGAGGTGATTGGGGTTCTCTCGCTCTTTTCGATTTTGGCTCTCACGCTGGTGACTTCATTTCAATTCGATCCAACTCGATTGGAGCTTGCAGAAGAACGACTCATCAATGACCTGCAGTACGCAAAATCTCTTGCCATGAGCCGTGGCGGAAGATTTGGTATTTTTTTTGAACCTGCTTTTGAGCGCTACACCGTTTTTCAAACATCGATCGCAACGCCTGTTCTCGATCCTGCAAATCGTGCGCAAAATCTTGTCGTGAATTATTCCACTGACATCCATTTCTCGGGTTTAAATTTAGTCAGTGCGACTTTTGGTGGAAGCGCCACTCTTCTTTTTGATGCGCAAGGAACTCCGCGGAGTGGAAATGGAAATGCTCTGACCACTACGGGAACAATTGTGATTTCAAATAGTGCAGGGACCGCCAGTATTACGGTAAGTCCTGAAGTCGGGAGGATTGTCGGTTTATGAAATGCGTCAAAGGGTTTACCCTTATCGAAATGATTTTGATCATTCTCATTCTTGGAGTGAGTATTCCTCCAATGCTGGTTGCCTTTGCGAGCCTTCAAGAAAGACAAGCGGATCAAAATCCTGTTTTAATTGCAACGTACTTAACGCAACAACAACTCGAACAAGCAGTGATTCGAAAAACTTTTGCACAAGTTGCATCCCAAGGCCTGACTGCGTTTGCCGCTCCCTTTGATACCTATCGATATCAGACAAATGTTTCGTATGTCGCACAAAATAATTTAGATGTTTCAGTTGATCCAACCGTCACCAACTTTAAACGAGTGGAGGTCATTGTCACGAATACGACGATTCCCACTCTCAATGTTCGATTAGTAACGCTGGTCACCAATGTGGGGAGTTAAATGAAAAACCGACGAGAACAAGGTTTTACGATTATTGAAATGGTGGCGTTGTTGGTGATGACGACGACGGCGCTTTTATTTCTCTATCACATTACTTCATTAACGCTCGAATCAAAACGTTTGCAAATCGTTGCGCGTGAACTTGGACGCGATACTTCTGAGACTTGTTTTCGTTTTTCTCAGGAAAGTCGCACGGTCAGAAGTAATATCGATTTGCTTATAGCGACAAATAATGAAGTTCGTTTTATCAATACAACGGGAACGACGATTCGATATTGGCTCAGTGGAAATAATTTAATGCGAAACAATCAGATTTTACTCGATCAGATGAATGCTCTGAATTTTACCTACTACGATGAGAACGGAACTCAAATTGCGAATCCGACCATCAATCCTGCTTCCACCAATGTTCGATCAGTTCGCATGAATTTGACCGTTCAACGTGAAGGAAAAAATTTGAGCATGATGTCAGAAGCGCAGTTACGAAATGTGAAATAAGAAGGGAGTGACCGTGTTTTCTTTCGGCGATCAAAAAGGGATGTCGACCGTGGTGGTTATCACCATGTTGATGCTTTTGTCGCTTTTTACTTCTGTTGGAACTCAACTTGTTTCCAAAGATTCAGAGAAAACGAGTGGGCTTCTTCAGTCGGAACGTGCGCTCTATGCTGCGGAAGGCGGACTTCGTATGGCGCAGTATACCCTCAAAAATAGTTGGACCTCTTGGAATAATGCGGCGTCATTTCCTCAAACAAGTTTTGCAGGAGGATCTTTTGATGCCACCGTTACCGATGATAGTGATGGTGATTGGAATAATAATCTGGACAGCAATAATAAAGTCATCGTTACGGTTCAAGGAAGCATGGGGAATGCGACTCGATATATTCAAGCGACTGTCAGTCGCTATAGTTCTGCGTTTGGCAATGCTGTTTATACAGAGCAGACATTGAATGTGGATGGCAGCGCTCATGTGTATGGACCGGTAACACAAAATGGAAGCGCGATTCCAGTTCTGGACGTTGCTGCTGCCATCGCTGCTGCTCGCGCGAATACCTCAAATGGATTTGCTGCGCGTCCCGATGGAAACTATTTTCAAGGTGATTTTTCTGCCAATCCTTCTTCACTCAATGGTGTTATCTTTATTGATGCTCATGCTGATGGTTCTCCTGCAGACGTCAATTTAAGCGGAAATGTAGATACTACCAGTGGATCGGCTATTTTCATTGTCATGGGAGATGTGCATGTCTCCGGCAATGTCACGTATGATGGTCTCATTTATACGACAGGAGCTGTCGGTCTCGACGTGACCCTTACGGGAAATGTGGGGATAGCAGGCGGTGTTATTAGTTCAAATGACGTGAATCTTTCCGGAAGCGTAGTGCTGGAGTATAGTCAAGGTCACATGGTGAATTCATTGACGACAAGTCTTTTTTTGTCGGGGGTGAATCCTTCCACGCAGTCTTGGGCTGAAATTTTTCCTTAAAATAAGTTGTTGAAAAAGTCCTATCTGCTTCGTTGCCTTCCTCAGCGCTCCTTGCGACGTACTTTTCAGTACGTCTCAGTCGGCTTCGTCTGGCTGCCTTGCATCTGGTCCTTTTTGAACAACTTATAAAAAGATTTGAGTTATTGATTTTTCCATGTCTCTTATCTACCTAGAGGAGCATCTATGACATATCAAGTCTTAGCACGAAAATATCGGCCTCAGACGTTTTCAGAAGTGATTGGTCAGGAACATATTACCTCGACACTTCAAAATGCCTTAACTTCCAAGCGCATTCATCATGCCTATCTTTTCACAGGCGCGCGTGGAATTGGAAAAACAACGGTAGCTCGTCTGTTAGCAAAAGCTCTCAATTGTGAAGTCTCTTCTGCGATTGAACCCTGCAATCAATGCCGTTCCTGCCAAGATATCACCTCTGGTTCTTCTCTTGATGTTCAGGAAATTGATGGAGCTTCGAATACGGGTGTGGATGATGTACGCGAAATTCGCGATCGTGTTCAGTATCTCCCCTCTTCAGGAAAATATAAAATTTATATTATTGATGAAGTGCACATGCTTTCGACCAATGCTTTTAATGCGCTTCTGAAAACATTAGAAGAACCACCGGCCCATGTCGTATTTGTTTTTGCAACGACTGAAGTTCATAAAATTCCGGCAACGATTCTTTCCCGTTGTCAGCGTTATGATTTTCGCCGCATTTCTGTCAGTAAAATTGTTCAAGCTCTGCAGATGATCGCTTCTCGTGAAAAGATAAACGTCCAAGAAGATGCTCTTCAACTTCTGGCTCGCGAAGCTTCAGGAAGTATGCGCGATGCGGAATCTCTGTTTGACCAGGCCATTGCTTTTTCAGAGGGCGATATTTCAACGTCCCGTATTCAATCAATGTTGGGATTTCTCGATCGTAAGCGACTTTTTGAAATGATTGAAGCGGTCATTGATCGAGAGCCTCAGCGAGGTCTTCTTTTTCTCGAAGAGATGTTTAACGAAGGACTCGATCTTTCACGACTGACGTTTGATTTTCTGGAAATGTTTCGACATCTCCTTGTTCTCAAAAGTTGCGGAGGAGAAGTAACGCTTTTAGATTTACCTTCTGAAGAAATTGAACGTCTCCGTTTTCTTGCTTCAAAAAGAGATGTTGATGAACTTCAGCAACTTTTTACGTATGTCTATCGCGCCAGTGATGATATCGCGCGTTCTTCTTTTCCAAAACTTCTTTTAGAAATTCTCCTTCTTCGTCTCTGTCGTGTTGAGCCGGTGCGACCGATTGGAGAATTAATGGAAAAAATAGAACAGTTTATGGAAAGTCGCGAACCAGCACCTTCACCAAAAAAAATTGAAGAGGCTGCCCGCAATTGGCCAGAATTTCAACGTTGGCTTGTGGCGAATGAACCTCGGATGGCTTCATTGCTGCAACATGCGGTCGATGTGGTGAGAGAAGGAGAGAATGTAAAACTTTCATTTGAGAACTCACTCTATGCTGATATGCTTTTGGAAGAAGAGAGAAAAAAACATTTAGCACAATTATTGGAACGTTTTTTCCATCAAAAATTTTCCTTGGTGATTGATTGTCGAAAAGGAGAACAGGGAAAAAAGGGGAAAGAAGAAAAAATACGTTCTCAGGCTGTGACCAAGGAAGCTCTTGAGAGCAATGCTGTTCGCGAAGCGGCAAATATTTTAGGGGGAAGGGTGCATGATGTCAAAATCCTTTCCAAAGAATAAATGTCATCCTGAGCTTGTCGAAGGATAAACGAAACAGGAGAGTTCTATGGGATTGTTTGAAATGAAAGATTTAGTGCAGCAAGCGCGATCAATGCAAAAAGAGATGAAGAAAAAGCAAAAGGAACTTGCCAAGATGAAATTTGAAGGTTCAGCCGGTGGGGGAATGGTGACGATTATCATGACCGGAGAACATGAAGTTCTCTCCGTCAAGATTGATCCGAGCATTGTCTCTTCTCAGAATACAGGAATGCTTGAAGACCTTATTCGCTCTGCGATCAGCGATGCGTTTCGAAAAGCGCAGAAAGAGACAGAGCAACTCTTCTCAGGCATGATGGGAGGAATGGGTGGGCTTGGAAAACTTGGGGGATTATTTGGATAATGGTGAACTCCATTCAAAAATTGATTCATGAATTTTCGAAACTCCCTGGCATTGGTGAGAAGACCGCGCTCCGTTTTGCTTTTCATCTTCTGCGCCAACAACCGCAATATGCGGAAGATCTCGCGCGCGCTATTTTAGAGGTAAAAGAGCGCGTGCGTCTCTGTTCCATTTGTTGCGCGTTAACCGATGTTGATCCCTGTCCCATTTGTCATGATCCAAAACGTGATGAAATGCTTCTGTGTGTTGTGGAAGATCCTTCTGACATGTTGGCGATTGAAAAAACGCGCGTGTTTCGTGGACGATATCATGTGCTGCACGGCGCGCTCTCTCCGCTTGAAGGGATTGGTCCTGATGATTTGCGTATTCGCGAACTCTTAGCTCGGCTTGAGAGGAGAACCATGTCAGAGGTGGTGATCGCGACCAATATTAATCTTGAAGGAGAAGCCACAGCTCTTTATTTAACTCGCCTCTTACGCCCTACGGGCATTAAGCTTACCCGTCTTGCCAGCGGTGTTCCTGTTGGCGGCGATCTCGAATATATTGATGCCACCACCCTCACCAGAGCCTTCGAAGAACGCAACGAAGTATAGCAACTTTTTTTGAAACAGACCGATATCTTTATCACTTGAAGAGGGGCTTCTTATGTTTGCAAGTGGTGAAGAAAAACAATCTGTAAAGTATAAGATTTCATTGAGTAACGGGGAGAGGGTGGCGTTTCAGCTTCTGGTTGCCAGTCAAGGTGAAAAGGTTGCTGCCTATAAGGCTCTTGCCATCCCGGGGTATACTTTTGGCGTCTCGGCATATACTGACAGTCTTTCCTATCCTTTGGGTCTTCAAAAACGTTTCGCGACGGTTTCGATCCTTGGCGAAGGGGTGCGAATTCCAAAAAAAATTTCATTAACTCTTCGAAATATTACTCTTCTCCATCTTCCTCTTGCGCGAGCGATGTATGCAACAAGTTTAGATTTTAATCTTGGTGGAAATTCTATGGGAGCTCCTCTTGCCCTTACGATGGCGCTCTTTCTTGAACGAGAACACCCAGGAGCAACAATTGATGTTGCCTTTGATGATCCGATGTCACCAGAAGTGTTGAATGATAAGAAAAACTGGATGTTTGGACTCCTCGCAGCAGAAGCTCAAATACTATCTGCGTGTGGGGAGGGCCTTTGCGAACTTCCCCTGTGGCTCAGCTTAAACCTTTCTGTCACGATTCCACCTCTCCGTGATCAACTTCTTTCGCGGTTTTATGGATACGAAAATTTTTTTACAGGGGAAACGGTTGATGCCCCCAAAGATTTAAGTGAAGCCTATGCTGATATTTATCGCGCTCGCGTTGTATCACGCAATGATTATACTGCTGCGGAAACAATCTATCATATAGCGCGTGTTTTTGATCAGTGGGACGAGCTTTGGATTCGAGAGTTTCCAGCCCAGGTAAGAACAAATGAGCAAGGAGAAATTGTGGCTATTTGTCTTCGTGGAGCTGCTCTTTTGACACACATGGTTGGGGATCATGCTTTTTATGATGAAGCTCCTGTAGAGTGGTATCGAATTCGCCTTGCGAATGCCAACTGCGGGGAGGTAACGCGTATTGATGTCAATGGACCACATGTGGAAACAAGTCCTCGTATGCGTGCGCTGATGGAGCGGCTCTGGCCGAATGATATGAATCCTTGAGTTCTCAGGTGGCTTATGGAATAAATTTCCTCCCTATGCCGAAGCGCCAGAAAAAGAAAACAACACAAAAGACCACACCAGCTCCCGCGAAGAAAAAAACAACGAAGAAAAAATCTTCTCTTCAACCACATCTGAAACGAGTTTCTTGGAATTCTTTTAATGTACGGCAAGCTGCTGCCTATCTTTCTGAAACTCTCCGCCAAAAGGGTCATGATCCAGTCCTTGTCGGCGCTGCGTGTGCGGCGATTTATGCTCCTGCCATTCAACCCAAGACGCTCGATTTCGTTATTACGGAATATCATATTGAAGAGATGGAAAAGCTTATGCGAGGTTTTGGGTTTCAACCTCGCGAACTCCGTTCTTTTTGGAATCCAAAAGTTTCATTTGAAATTCATTTTTCTCCTCCGCCTCTTTCAGCGGGAGATGAGACGATTGAAGAAACTGTGGTGGTTCGAAGTCAAAAGGGAGTCGTGAAACTTTTAAATGTCACTGATTGTGTGCGACAGAGACTTGGAATCTGGTATCGCTGGGGTGATGAAGAGGGGCTCGAACAAGCCGTTAAAATTTGTCTTCAACATGATGTCGATATGCAACACATTAAACGATGGTCTGAATGGGAATGGGCGGTCGATAAGTTTCAAGAATTTTTTTCGCGCGTGACGACGGAAAAACAGAAGAAGGAAAAAAGATGAACGACATCATGCAATATCTGGAAAGCAATAAGCAACGTTATCTTCAAACACTTATTGATTTTATAAAAATTCCGAGTGTTTCGGCCGATCCCAAGCGGAAGCCGGAAGTTTATCGGGCAGCGAACTTTTGTGCTGATCATTTAAAACGAATCGGATTCGAACATGTTCGTGTCTACGACACGGCAGGTCAACCCTGTGTGTATGGGGATTGGTTGCATGCCGGTCCTGAAAAACCGACGATTCTTTGTTATGGCCATACAGATGTGCAACCCGAAGATCCGCTTGAGAAGTGGGATCATCCCCCATTTGACGCTGTGGTCAAAGAGGGGAGGATCTATGCTCGAGGCGCCAATGATAATAAGGGACAATATTTAACGCAATTTTTTGCTCTTGAAGCCATGCTTGCGAAAAGAAAAATACTTCCGGTGAATGTGAAAGTTTTTTTGGAAGGAGAAGAAGAGGTCGGAGGAGAAGCGACAGAAGCCTTTGTGAGAAAAAATCCAGAGCTTCTTTCCTGCGATGCGGTTGCTCTGTCTGATACCGCATGGCATGCGGAAGACCTTCCTTCAATTTGTTACTCTCTTCGCGGCATTTGCTATTTAGAAGTAAAAGTAAAAGGTCCGAATCGAGATCTTCATTCTGGAGTGTATGGGGGAAAGATTCAAAATCCTCTCAATGCTCTTGCGAATATCATTGCCAAACTTCAAGACGACCATGGAGTGATTCAAATTCCAGGTTTTTATGATGATGTGGCTCCTTTGAGTGATGAAGAACGAAAAGCTTTCAAAGCCATTGGCGATGATGATGCGGCGTTAAAAAAGGATTTGGGAATTACAGCGCTTTGGGGAGAGCAAGGTTATACCTCTGCAGAGCGCAATTGGGGACGGCCTTCGCTCGATATTCATGGAATCTGGGGAGGCTATGCGGGACCTGGTGCAAAAACGGTGATTGCCAGTGAAGGGGGATTTAAAGTGAGTTCCCGTCTTGTGGCGAATCAAGATCCTCATAAAATTTTTCGTCTTTACGAAGAATATCTGCAAAAAATAACGCCACCTGGAGTGGAAATTGAAGTAAAACTTATTCATGGTGGTTCACCGATGATGGTCCCCTTTGACAGCCCTTACCTTCACGCAGGGATCCTTGCATTTGAGAAAGGATTCGGAAAAAAACCGATTTTAGTTCGCGAAGGGGCTTCGATTCCGATTACCGCGGTTTTCGCCTCTGTTTTAAAAGCTCCGTCGATTCTTATGGGATATGGTCTGCATAGTGATCGGATTCATTCGCCCAATGAATCGTTTCGTCTCGATCATTTTTATAAAGGAATGCTGACCAACGTTTATCTGTATGACGAACTTGCAAAGATTAAAAAATGATAAGAAGTGATCTCAGTAATCAAAAATTAACTACCAAACTGGTGAAGATTTTTTCGCAGGGGGCCTTTGACTGAGGCGCGTCGATGCAAATCTAAAAGATCGCGCCGATGGAAACAGAAGACGCGAGGAGCGTAACCGCAGCGTCTGTCCCCCGAGAGAAAATGTGAACCAGTTTGGTAGTTTTTGAGATGGCTTCTTGACTTTCGATGAGTTCATACCATAGGATTTTCCAATGTCTTTCATCAATGACAAAACAAAAGAGATTAACTGCAAGGTTGTTTATTATGGTCCGCCTCAGTGTGGCAAATCGACGACCCTCAAAAAAATCTATGAACAGGTGACAACGCAAAAAAAAGGTGAGCTGATTTCACTCAATCAAGAGAACGATCGCACCCTCTATTTCGATTTTGTCCCTTTACATCTGGGAAAGCTGAATGGTTATACCATTCGTCTTCATCTCTACACTGTTCCCGGTGAAATTGGCTATCAAGCAGCGCGCTCGCTGACATCGAAAGGCGTTGATGGCGCTGTTTTTATCGCTGATTCATCGCTTGAAAAAACAGAAGCCAATCTCGAAAGTCTTCGGAGTTTAAAGGAAGTGTTGAGCCAAGCTGGTGATGACCCTGAAAAAATTCCTTTTGTCTTTCAATACAACAAACGAGATCTTCCACGAGCAGTCCCTGTTGCAGAACTTTCACGTCTTCTCAATAAACAAAAAGCGCCGGAGTTTGAAACGATTGCAACACAAAACAAAGGTGTGTTTGAAGCGCTCACGTCTATTGGATCTCAAGTCCTTCTCGATTTGAAACAAGAATCAACGTGATGTAGGGGCGTGCGGCGCATGCCCTGGCGACTTCCAGTCGTCCCTACCTTGGAACTTTTTCCCAATCCTTTAAGAAACGTTCGATACCACTCTCGGTAAGAGGATGCTGCATAAGTTGTTGCACCACGTTGAAAGGAATGGTGCAGACATCAGCTCCCAAAAGTGCAGCTTTCTGGATATGAATCGGATTTCGGATGCTTGCCACTAAGATATTTGTTTCAAAATCGTAGTTGTTATAAATTTGAACGATATCAGCGATAAGGCTCATTCCATCTTCGCTGATGTCATCCAGGCGACCGACAAAGGGACTCACATACGTCGCACCTGCTTTTGCCACGAGCATGGCTTGATTTGAAGAGAAGCAGAGTGTGCAATTTGTTTTCAGCCCTAACTCTGTCAAAGCTTTACATGCTTTGAGCCCCTCGACCGTCGAAGGAATTTTGACCACAACGTTTTCTCCAAATTCAGCAAGCTTACGTCCCTCTTCGACCATCCCTTTAGCATCGAGACTTGTGGTTTCAAGGCTCACCGGGCGATCTGGAATTTCACGCAAAATTTCTTTCATCACGGTGAGAAAATTTTTCCCTGTTTTGGAAACTAAAGTGGGATTGGTCGTAACACCGTCAAGAACCCCCATGGCATTTGCTTCTTTGATTTCGTTGATATTCGCTGTATCGATAAAAAGTTTCATTGTTCCTCCGAAGCGCACGAAGCACCGCAATAAAGTTTATTTTGTTTTTCGTGTGCGCTTGATTTCAAAATATAGGTTCCACACCGAGTACAGGCAATCATTTCACCAGGAAGATTCTTTTTTCGATCAGCAGTCGTTTTCCCTGCGCTCGCTTTGATCCAGAGTCGGTAGAAAAAATAGAGCAAACATCCCAGTAAGATCCAACGAATCATGACTCATCCCACGGTTGTAATTCATCGGTTGCAGAAGCTTTTTTCAAGAAGAGAAGAAGTTTGCGAACCGCTTGCTTTTGCAACGGATGAATAATGTCAGGGGCTATATCACAGAGAGGTTGCAAGACAAATATTCTTTTTATCATCTCCGGATGCGGAACCATCAATTCTTTTTCTTTGAGGATCTGCTCTCCATAGAAGAGAAGGTCCAAGTCGAGTGTTCGTGGACGCCATCTTTCGTTTTCTTTTTTTCGACCTAATTTTTTTTCGATCTCTTGAAGATAATGTAAAAGTGAGTGTGCAGAAAGAGTTGTGGTGAGTTCAATCACTCCATTGCAATAATCTGGTTGTGGCTGTTGATCCAGTGTGAAAGCCTTTGATCGATACCAAGGAGAAACGGACAAGACCTTGATGTCCGGGTGTAAAGAGAAAGCAGCGAGAGCTGCTTCACAATTTTTTTTTCGATTGCCGAGATTAGAACCGATGGCAACGTAAGCCTTTTCCATTAGGGGAGCAAAAATTCACCTGTAAAGATTTTTTCAGCAGGACCACGCAGAATAATGTGATTGTCTTTCGCATTCCAGTCCACTTCAATTTTTCCTCCAGGCATATGAACGGTCACGCTTCGATCTGCAAATCCATTTAAGACACTTGCGACAAGCGCTGCAGAAGCTGCTGAGCTGCATCCCGCAGTTTCTCCAACACCACGTTCCCATACCCGTGTGTGGATTTCTTTTTTTCCGATGACATTGACGAAACTGATATTGACGCGTTGGGGAAAGACAGAATGGTTTTCAAAGAGAGGTCCGAAGCGAGTTACCGGAAACGTATCAATCGCTTCTTGAAAGACGACACAATGAGGTGTTCCCAGAGAAAGACACGTGATGCGAAAATCTTTCGTGTCAATTTTCAAAGGACGATTCACAATTCTTCCTGAAAGATTGACAGGGATTTCTTTTCCTTTCATCCGAGGTTCATCCATATCGACTTCAATCAGTTTGCTTGAAATTTTCACCTGACGAGGTCCAGCTCCAGTTTCAAGAAGAAGTTCTTTTTTGGGAGTCAGTTTTTCTTCTCGAACATAACGAGCAATGCAACGAAGAGCGTTGCCGCACACTTGAGCTTCGCTCCCATCAGCATTATAAACTTTGACTCCAAAATCACAATTTTTCGATTTGAGCAGAAGAAGGAGTTGATTGCCTCCAATCCCCGTATTTCGATGACAGAGCTTGCGCGCCAAATGTTGGGGATTTTGAGGTATTTTTTTCAGGCAATTCAGGACGATAGCGTCACTGCCGGTGGCATGCATTTTCGTAAATGGAAGAAGTTTTGAAGATCCCGATGTCATATGCTTATCCTCTATGTGGCTCAAAATGTTTGTAACCAATTGATTTTTAAAAAGATTATTCAAGACGCTACCAGTCACCCCCCTCTTTGTCAAGCGCTACTCCTTGAAACTCCTTGACTTCGTCGGAACGGTTCGCTCATAATGAACTCATTCAAAAAACCGAAAGGCCCTGTTTTTTATTAAGAATACAATTGCAAAAACGTCCACCAGATTCATTTCATATCTATAAAAACAATACAGAAATAAAAAACTCATAACAAAAAACCAATACCTTACATCATGAATGATTTTGTAACCCTCTTTCAGGGTTTTTCCACACAACGCTCTCCCACCTCTTTTATCTTGAAAGGATACGTGTATGCATTTGAATGAATTGAAAGTGAAAAAGATCGCAGATCTCATCGATATGGGGAATGAATATAATATCGAAGGGGCTGCAAACATGCGGAAGCAAGAATTGATTTTTGCTCTTCTGCAATCTCAATCAGAGAAAAAGCTCGCCATTTTTGGTGAAGGAGTTTTGGAAATCCTTCCTGACGGTTTTGGATTTTTACGTTCCCCTGATTATAATTACCTGCCAGGTCCCGATGATATTTATGTCTCTCCTTCGCAGATACGTCGTTTCGGATTGCGAACAGGCGATACGATTGCGGGAGAAATTCGTCCACCAAAAGAGACAGAACGTTATTTTGCCCTTTTGAAAGTAGAAAAAATTAATCATGAATCACCCGACAAAGCGAAGCAGAAAATTCTTTTTGATAATTTAACACCTCTTTATCCGAATAAACGTATTACGCTCGAAGCTGATGCAAAAAATTATTCGATGCGCGTCATGGATCTCTTTACTCCTATCGGCCTTGGACAGCGCTCCCTTATTGTTTCTCCTCCGCGTGCCGGAAAAACAGTCTTACTTCAAAACATTGCCAATGCGATTACGGTAAATCATCCAGATGTGGTAAAAATTGTGCTCTTGATTGACGAACGTCCTGAAGAAGTGACCGACATGCAACGTTCCGTCAGCGCTGAAGTAGTTTCTTCAACTTTTGATGAGCCGGCGACACGACATGTCCAAGTGGCGGAGATGGTGCTTGAGAAAGCGAAGCGTTTGGTGGAGCACGGCAAAGATGTGGTGATCTTACTCGATTCTATTACTCGTCTTGCTCGTGCGTATAATGCGGTGGTTCCTCCATCAGGAAAAATTCTTTCTGGCGGTGTGGATGCCAATGCGCTTCATAAGCCAAAACGTTTCTTTGGCGCTGCGCGCAATGTGGAAGAGGGTGGGAGTCTGACGATTATCGGAACAGCGCTGATCGATACCGGAAGTCGAATGGACGAAGTCATTTTCGAAGAATTTAAAGGAACTGGAAATATGGAAATCCATTTGGATCGTAAACTGATGGAGAAACGTATCTTCCCATGTTTGGATATGAATAAATCCGGAACACGTAAGGAAGAATTGCTCATGAGTCAGGAAGAACTCAACAAAGTTTGGATTCTTCGCAAAATGCTTCAACCTCTCAATACGATCGATGCAATGGAATTTTTGTTGGATAAAATTAAGCCGACCAAAACGAATAAAGAATTTTTAATGTCGATGAATTCGTAACATTACTTTGCAAATACAGCGATGCCGTTGGGAATACGCGAACGACCAGGAATCGAGAGTTTGAATTTTCCGATTTCGGCAAACAGTTGAGATGAACTTCCTCCATCGAGATTCATCGCATCTTCGCATTCAAATCCACCTTTCCAACGACTCAAAACAAAAGCTTCGGCAAATGTTCGCATGGTGATTTCAGCTCCTTCGGTAATGGCGATAATCACTTTTCCTTCTTTCGTTATCCCAATACCCGAACGAGCGGCTCTCTCTTCTTTCAGTTTTGGAATGATTCCTTTGATGACAAGACGAGGTCCTGCTTGAAGCGCCATGATTGTGGTGGACAAAGGGATGTACTTCGACGGTTCTGTAATGCGAGGAGTGTCTCCCTCCATCGAAAAAATACTCCACCAACTTGTTTTATGCAGACGGTTTCGTTCTTTTCCGCTTTGAATGAGGAGTCCGATAGAAGCATGTTGTTGTGTAAAAAAACCTCCATTGATGGCAAGCAGAGCATTGGAACGCTTTTTAAGGATTTCAATTGTGGTTCCCATTTTTTCTGCGTCACTTGCGGTGATGACATCCAAACGAACACGTGTCGGATCAATTTCAAAAGCATGGAGATTTGTTTGATCAAAGAAAAAACTTGTATATCGAATGCCATCGCTCACGACATTCCATACGTATGCAGGTTTTGGGGACGAAAATGCGATCTGAGGAGAGAAAAAGAAAAAGCAGAGAAGAGAAATTTTTTTGATCACGATTAACGTCCCCAGATATCAACCGTTGTTCCCTCTTCAAGCTTTTCATGTCCTTTGACAATGATCAAGTCATCTTCACGAAGTCCTTCGACCACTTCGGTGAATCCATCTTGTGTCTGTTTTGGGATAATGCGCGTGCGATGGGCTGCTCCTTGAACAACCACAAAGACGTAATGCTGTCGCTGATCAATGAGAATGGCATTGTTCGGAACGAGAAAATAGCGCTGTCGTTTTACTCCTGTAAATTTTACTTCGGCTTGCATGCCGACTTTGAAAAGAGCGGTGGGATTGGCGAAAACCGCTTTTACCGGAAATGTGGATCCCTGTTCGAGTACTGCTCCAATAGAGATGACATTTGCTTCGATCAGTTCTGTGGGGAGTTCTGCGAATCGCACGGTAATTTTTTGTCCCGATTGAATCGCCGTTGCTTCATGTCCTGCAAGTTCAAATTCGACAATCATCGGATCTACTTTGGAAATTTTCATGAGTGTTGTGTTTGTGGGAATGGTGAGTCCAGAAGCCACGTTGATTTCTGTTATCACCCCGGATGTGGGACTTGTAATCGTCAGTTGGGTAAGACGCGATTCGAGGGATTGAATGTCGGATCGCTTTTGTTCAACTGCGGCTTCGTTTCTTTCTACTTGAGTTTCTAAAGTTTCATAGTGATGCTGATTGATACTTCCTTCCTCTAAAAGACGATCGCGGTTTCGATGCAGATATCGATTTTTCTGCAGTTCATTGTCAGCATCTTTCAGTTCTGTTCGAAGTTGAGTCAATTTCAGTTGCAGTTCTTCTTCTGCAAGACGAACAAGAGCAGTGTTTACTGCGATGGTATCTCCCGAAGTGATAAAGACTTGTTCAATTCTCGCTTCGAAAGGGAGTTTGATTTCAACGGTTTCACTTGGAGAAAGTTTGGCGGGAACCGCTAAATCCAACGCCCGCTCTCGCAAGAGAGCATTGGCAACGGTGACGGGAACCGCTCGATTTGAACTTTTAAAGAGTTTGTCGAGAAAGCCGCTTTTATGCTTTGGCGCCTCTTCGTCATTGCTACAGCCAACGAGAAGAGAAAATGCCATGAAAAGAACAAAAGCTTTTATATTTTTTAAACCCCCCATATTTTTCTTATAGCGGATTACACAGACAGAGCAATGGGGAATTGTCCTCATTTTGGCGGAACGCTTTCTTTATCCCGCTTGACCCATTTTTGGCCTCATGGTACCCGCCATAAATCTTATGGCAGACGTTTCAACAGCATCTTCTCTTATGGAAACGCTCACGTCGCTGTGCAAGCGGCGCGGATTCATTTTTCAAAATAGTGAAATTTATGGTGGCATTAACGGCTTTTGGGATTTTGGACCACTCGGCGTCGAACTCAAACGCCGTGTGAAAGAGTCGTGGTGGCAGCGTATGGTTCGTGATCGCGATGATGTCGTTGGAATCGATACCACGATCATCGCGCATCCTCAAACATGGATCGCTTCGGGACACGTGAAGAGTTTTAGCGATCCGATGGTCGATTGCAAAAAATGTAAAAGGAGATTTCGCACTGACGAGACCCAGAAAAGCACGCAGTGTCCGGAGTGTGGGGGAGAGTTCACCGAAGCAAGTCAGTTTAACTTAATGTTTGAAACCTTTGTGGGAGCAAAGAGCGATTCAGCGTCAAAAGCTTATCTGCGACCTGAAACGTGTCAGTCGATTTTTACGCAATTTAAAAATGTGCAAACGGTTTCCCGTCAAAAAATTCCCTTTGGCATTGCTCAAATTGGAAAAGCGTTTCGCAATGAAATTACCCCACGCAATTTTATTTTTCGTTCGCGCGAATTTGAACAGATGGAGATGGAATTTTTCTGTCACGAAAAAGAAGCCATAAAATGGTATGAATATTGGGTTGAGGATCGTTTCAATTGGTTCACTTCGATCGGTATCATCCGAAAGCACCTTCGGCTGCGCCAGCATGAAAAGAGCGAACTTGCACATTATGCCAAAGGTTGCACGGATGTGGAGTTCGAAATGCCCTTTGGGTGGTCGGAGATGGAAGGGATTGCGAATCGAACTGATTACGATTTGAAAAATCATCAAGAAATTTCAGGAAAAGATCTTTCGTATTTTGATGAGCAGACGAAAGAACGATTTATTCCCCATGTCATCGAAACATCGGTGGGCGTTGATCGTACCTGTCTTGCAATTCTGGTGGATGCTTATCGTGAAGAAGAGGTAAAAGGTGAGAAGCGCGTTGTCCTTCAGTTCGCGCCTCATATTGCTCCAGTGCAAGTGGCTCTCTTTCCTCTTTCGGGAAAGTTGAGTGATAAGGTGAAACCCATTCATGATCGCCTGAAAAGGCAATTTGCAGCAGAGTTTGATGATGCCGGTTCGATCGGAAAACGTTATCGTCGGCATGATGAAATCGGAACACCGTTTTGCGTGACGTACGATTTTGACTCTGAGACCGATCATGCCGTCACAATTCGTCATCGCGATACGATGCAACAAGATCGCATTGCGATTGAACAGCTGGAACAGTATTTGTTAAAACATTTGCATGAAAAGCGATCATAAACATTTTAATGTGTGCGGGTCCTGCCGCCTGCGGCATTCCGGAAGTTTTGCTGATACGCAATAACTTCCGAAATAGCCTCCGGCGTCACCCGCAGTTAATTATCTGTTTGCGATCGCTTTTCCTGAGGAGTGTCTTCAATGACCAAAAAATATGTCTATACTTTCGGTAACGGTAAAGCCGAAGGGAAAGCAGACATGAAAAATATTTTAGGCGGCAAAGGAGCTAATCTCGCTGAGATGAATCTCCTTGGTTTTCCGGTTCCAGCTGGTTTCACGATTTCAACGGAAGTGTGCACTTACTTTTACGAACATCAAAAAAAATATCCTCCTGAACTCAAAGATCAAGTGCTGAAGGCTTTGAGTGCCGTTGAAAAAGTGATGGGTGCGAGCTTTGGTGATCCAAAAAATCCTCTCCTTGTCTCTGTTCGATCTGGCGCACGTGCTTCGATGCCAGGGATGATGGACACGATTTTAAACTTGGGACTCAATGAAGCGACACTTCAAGGATTAATCCAGAAAACGCGGAACGCGCGGTTTGCGTATGATAGCTATCGCCGTTTTATTCAGATGTATGGCGATGTGGTGCTCGGTGTGAGTTCCGCTCTTTTCGAAGAGAGTATTGATGCGCTGAAGAAAAAAAGAGGGATTAAGCTCGATACAGAATTTACGGCTGAAGATTTAAAAGCTTTAGCAGAGGAATTTAAAAGACTCGTGGTTCAAGAAACGGCGCAACCTTTTCCAGAAAATCCGCAAGACCAGCTTTGGGGTGGCATTGGAGCTGTCTTTAGTTCGTGGCAAACACCGCGAGCGATTGAATACCGTCGATTGAGTCAAATTCCCGAAGAGTGGGGGACAGCGGTAAATGTGCAAGCCATGGTCTATGGAAATATGGGCGATGATTCAGCAACCGGTGTCGCATTTACACGCGATCCTTCAACAGGCGAAAAAAAGTTTTACGGTGAATATCTGATCAATGCACAAGGTGAAGATGTTGTTGCAGGTGTGCGAACACCACAACCTCTGACAAAGGAAGCCAAAAAAGAAAAAGACGAAGTATCTTTGGAAGAGGCGATGTCAAAAATTTATCAAGAGCTGGTGAGTATTTATCAAAGATTAGAAAAACATTATCGCGACATGCAAGATATCGAATTTACGATTCAACAGGGAAAGCTGTGGATGTTGCAGACGCGCAACGGCAAACGTACGGCTGCTGCGGCCATTAAGATCGCGGTCGAAATGACGAATGAAAAATTGATTACAAAAAAAGAATCGATCATGCGCGTGCAACCTTCGCAACTTGATCAACTTCTTCATCCTCGTATTGATCCGAAGGTAAAGCGAGAAGTGCTCGCAAAAGGTCTTCCCGCTTCTCCTGGAGCTGCGACGGGAAAAGTTGTTTTTTCAGCGGAAGAGGCAGAAAAATGGGATCATCGCGGTGAAAAAGTTCTGCTTGTGCGTATTGAAACGTCGCCAGACGACATTAAAGGAATGGCGATTGCAAAAGGGATTCTCACTTCTCGTGGCGGCATGACCTCTCATGCGGCAGTTGTAGCGCGAGGCATGGGAAAAACCTGTGTTGCGGGATGTGGCGCGCTCGCGATTGATTATGCAAAAAAACAATTCATGGTTGGAAATGTAACTGTGAAAGAGGGAGATTTTTTAACGATTGATGGTTCTACCGGAGAAGTGATGCTCGGAGCGCTTCCGACGGTGGAACCGGAGTTATCTTCGGAGTTTGAAGTTTTCATGAAGTGGGTCGATGAATATCGAAAGCTTGGTGTTCGCGCCAATGCAGATACGCCGCACGACGCTGAAGTCGCACGTCGTTTTGGTGCAGCAGGGATTGGACTTTGTCGCACGGAGCATATGTTTTTTGAAGGCGACCGTATCGATGCGGTTCGGGAAATGATTCTCGCAAACGATCTTGAAGGACGTCAGAGAGCGCTGATGAAAATTCTTCCGATGCAGCGCGAAGATTTCAAAGGGATCTTTCAGGAAATGGATGGATTTCCAGTAACGATTCGTCTTCTCGATCCCCCTTTGCATGAATTTTTACCGCATACGGATCAAGAAATTGAAGAACTTTCACGTGCGATCGATATTCCAGCCGAAAAGTTAAAAAGAAAATCCGAAGAACTGAGAGAGTTTAATCCCATGCTCGGTCATCGCGGATGCAGACTCGGTGTGACGTTCCCGGAAATTTATGCCATGCAAGTACAAGCGATTATAGAAGCAGCATGTGATGTCACCAAAAAAGGGATCAAAGCTATTTCTGAAATTGAAATTCCACTGGTAAGCCACCCCAATGAAATGAGAGTGTTGCGCACGATCTGCGAAGAGAAAGCAAAAGAGGTCATTGCCAAAACAAAACAAAAGGTCCCCTATACGATCGGCACGATGATCGAGCTTCCACGTGCTTGTCTTTGTGCGGATGAACTTGCGTATCACGCCGATTTTTTTAGTTTCGGGACGAACGATTTAACGCAGACCACCTTTGGTTTTTCACGCGATGATTCCGCAAAATTTTTGGAAGAATATGTCAATCGTCATATTCTTCCCCATGATCCCTTTGTTTCGATTGATCAGGAAGGTGTCGGACGACTGATGAAGTTGGCAGTTGATTTAGGTCGAAAAACAAAATCAAACCTCGAAATCGGAATTTGTGGAGAACATGGCGGAGATCCTGACTCTATTGCTTTTTGCGCTCGACTGGGACTGAACTATGTCAGTTGTTCTCCGTATCGAGTTCCCATTGCGCGACTTGCAGCTGCACAAGCAGCGTTGAAAGTAAAAGAGAGTTGATATTATGCTCAAAAATTATTTGTCATTCCCGCGTAGGCGGGAATCCCCTGCAATACTTGAGATCCCCGCTTTCGCGAGGATGACTTATATTATGAAGAAGATTTTCTTTTCTCTTTTCTTTTTATTTGTTGGTTGCGCAACCGATGCCGATATTTTCAATGATCTTGGCAACAACATCGCTTCTCCCACGGCGATGGCGGTCGATTCCACGAATCGTCGACTTTATCTGGTCAATTCCAACAATGAAGTGCTCTATGACTGGAAGCAGGGTTCTGTGCATGTGATCGATATTACCAATCCCACATCTCCTGTGCGTTTGAATACGCTTCCGACAAAAAGTTTTTCAGGAGATATTTCACTTGATCTCACCAACCGCAAAGCATTTGTCTCCAATCGTTTTAGCGAAAACCCTCATGCGTCCAACGATCAGATGTTGACTATTGATATTGACGAATCTTCTACGAATTTTCTCTCTGTTACGGAAACTTCGGTTGCGCTCAACCCCTTTGGGATTGCCTGTTGCTTTCCAAATGATCGCCTGTTTATCGGTTCCTCCGAAGGTGTGCTGCAGTTTACAGATCGAACGACCTCGCCCTTAACGGTCACCTCCGTGAATCTCAAAAGAACCCTCACCACAGGCGAAACTTTTAGCGAATTGAAAGCCACCAATATTGCGATCATCAACAATCAAGCTTTTCTCTCGCGCGAAGAGGGGGGAGTTGTTGTGGTGAATCTCGATGAAGTGTCCGACACCACCGTCAATCCCGTCGATTATTTTATTTTTGATATCGGTTCGCCAAGGGGGATTGCAACAGATGGAACACGTCTCTATGTTGTCGATGAAAGCTTTGAAAACAGCGCTCTTATTTCACGTGTTTTAGTTTTGGATGTCAGTTCGCTGACACCTGTGACGGAGAATACAACGGTTGCAGTGAAGGATAAAAATACCGATAGTCTTTTCGTCACCGGGATCGATGTGGGAAGAAATCCTCAACAGATATTAATTGCTTCCGGAAAAGCCTATGTGACGAGTAGCGATGCGAAAACAGTTTCGGTTTTGGATCTCACCTTAAATGCGGTAGAGAAAACGATTGGTGTCGGGAAAAAACCGTTCTCCCTTGGACTGGATAGCCCCGCTGGCGTGCCGACAACACTCTATGTTGGTAATCTTGAAGACAATACGATCTCTATTATTGATATTCCGACCTTGTCTGTTGTTGCAACGTATCCTTAAAACTCTACTTTTTCATTGCGCTTTTGCGGGAGCTTATGCTAAAAAAGGCGCAATTTTAAAGGGTTAGCGGTCACTACTATTTTTCTATGCGCTTGAAATCACTTGAAATTGTCGGTTTTAAATCTTTCGTCGATCGAACCATCGTCCATTTTGAAGATGGCATCACCGGTGTGGTGGGTCCCAATGGTTGTGGCAAAAGTAATATTGTCGATGCGATCCGCTGGGTCATGGGTGAGATGTCGGCGAAGCATCTGCGTGGTTCGCAGATGGAAGATGTCATTTTTAATGGATGTGAGTCGCGAGCTGCGATGGGAATGGCTCAAGTCTTTCTTACTTTTGATAACGCTGATGGCCGTGCTCCTGCTGAATATGCACACTACAACGAAATTCAAATTGGCCGCAGACTCTATCGCTCCGGCGAGAGCGAATATTTCATCAATAAAACACCATGTCGTTTGAAAGATGTTATCGATCTTTTTCTCGGAACTGGTGTTGGCACCAAAGCCTATTCGGTTGTGGAACAGGGGATGATTGGAAGTATTGTCTCTTCCAAACCTGAAGATCGCCGTATCTTTTTTGAAGAAGCCGCTGGCATTTCCAAATTTAAATCACGCAAAGAAGCGGCGCTTCGAAAAATGGAATCGACGAAAGCAAATCTTGCACGACTCACCGATATTATCGGCGAGTTGTCGCGTCAGATGAACTCGCTCGATCGTCAAGTAAAGAAAGCAGAACGCTATCAACGTCTCAGTGACGATTTGAAACATTGTGATCTTGAAGTCATGGCGACTCGTTTTCGTCATTATCGAACAGAGTTAGAAAAACTGACGAACGAAAATGAAACGTTGAATGAAGTCGAAATTTCCTCTTCATCAGGACTTGCCAGTGTTGAGTCAGAAATTGAAATCAAAAAGTTGGAACTTGTCGAAGTGGAACGTGAACTCGATAGTGTTCAACAAGTGGTCTATACAACACGCAATAACATTAAACTTTCTGAAGCGAATATTGTCCATAAAACAAATGAAATTGAAACGATTCTGAAGCGAAGTACTGATGGGGCGCAGGAACTCAAAGAATTTGAAGAACGTTTACGCTCTCTCACAGAGCAAAACATTTTCATTGCTGCAGAAAAAGAAAAGGCTGAACAAGAGCGAATACATTCCTTTGAAGCCGTGAGTGTTTTGGAAGAAGAGGTTGATGCTCTTCGTCATGATCGTGATCAGATTGGTCGTGATGTCGAAGTCTATCGAGAAAAAATATTTTCAACTTCAACCGCTATTTTAAAACGACAGAGTCATCTGGAACATATTGATCGTCGTGTTCAAGAAATCACAAGTCGAAGATCTCACAATCGAACTACTCTTGAAACTTTGGGGACTCGTAAAGAGGCGCTTGAACATGAAATCCTAACGCGCACAGAAGATCTCAAGCGTGTTCAACAATTAAAACTTTCTTTGGAAGAAGAGACGGCATCTCTTCGCACAACGCTTGAAATGCAGCGCACGACGTTGTTGGAGACTGAACAACAATTGCAGGAAATTAAAGGTCATCTTCAAGATCGTCGTTCACGACACGATTCTCTTGTGGAGCTTCATCGAAATCTTGATGGCTATCGCGATGGCGTGCGAAGTATTCTCAAACGTCAGGAACAAAGCGATGCATTTGAAGGTATCTTAGGAACTGTTGGAGATATCATTGATACAGAGGCGCAGCACGAACGTGCCGTCGGTGCTGTGCTTGGTGAAAAACTTCAATATGTCATTGTGTCATCACAAGAACATGGACTTCCTGCTCTTGAATATCTGAAAACGAATTCACAGGGTCGTAGTAGTTTTGTCCCCTTGAACCTTCGTTTTTTTGAAAAGAAAGAAACATGGCCTGCAGGAGAAGGAGTGGTGGGGCCGCTTCTCAACTATGTTCACTTCAAACAGGAACATCGAGCTTTGGGAGAATATCTTTTAAGTGATGTTCTCTTAGTGCGCGATTTTGCTTCAGCTCTTCGCCTCTGGAAGGATCATCCACTTCACGTAACATACGTGACGCTTGATGGCGATATTGTTGATGCGCATGGAATGACAAGTGGTGGAGTTGGTGGTGATGCCTCAGAAAGACTGATTGCTCAAAAACGAAAAATAACAGAGCTCTCCGAAGAGATCACGAAGCTTCGTGGTGAGGTTTCCGCTGCGGCTGGTGAAGTGACTCGTTTTCGAGAGCGAGTCCAATCTTTGGAAGAGACGCTCGAAGAGAGGACACGTCATATCCATGGGGAAGAGCTCAAAGGGGTGAACCTTGATCGCGATCTCAAACAGATAAAATCAGAACTTCTTCGTTTTTCTGAAGAACACGATCGTTTGACACAAGAGCTTACGCTTCTTGATGATGAAGAGAAAAAATTGCAGAAAGAGAAAGAAGAAGCAACTGCACATATCGAAGCGCTGACCGCTGAAAAAGGAGAAGGCGAATCTGCTATTGAGCAACTTGAAAAAGATCTTGATCTCTCTCGCGAGCGAGTTTCTAAAAAAGAAGAAGAATTAATTGCACTCAAAGTAACATTAGCTCAATCCGAAGAACGCAAAGCCGTCACCGACCGCGAATCAGAACGGATTATGACGTTGAAAACCGAAGCGGAAGTGGGGATTGAACGACGGACGAATGATATTTCGCGTGGTCAAGAGAGAGTCGGAGTTCTTCAACGTGAGATTGAACTTTTGAAACAAGAATTAACTACTTCCATTATCGAAGTGGAAAAAGGGGAAGAGCATCAACGGGCTCTTCAAGGAAAGTATGATGCTCAGCATACTCTTTTGCAGGAAAAAGAACTTTCCATCCGTGATATTCGAAAGCAACACGAAGAAGCGCGAGAAGCTGCACATCACGTGGCGCTCCAGTTAACAGAACAGAAGGCATTTTTAGAACGTCTTATTGATACGGCACGTGAGCGTTATCGTGTTGAGTTGTCACTTGTGGAAGATGAGTATGCTCAGGAACATGAAACATTTGATCTCGAAGCTCGTGCGCAGGAAGCAAGTGAGCTTCGAGAGAAGTTGGAGAAGTTAGGTTCAGTGAACATCGATGCGGTAAAAGAGTTTGAAGAACTTTCTTCTCGTTATCAATTTTTGACGAAGCAAGAGGTTGACCTTCGTAATTCTCTCGATTCTCTCTCAAAAGCGATTGTGAAGATTAATCGTACGAGTCGTCTTCGATTTAAAGAAACTTTTGATGCCGTGAACAAACAATTTCAAACTCTTTTTCCGAAACTTTTCCGTGGTGGACGCGCTCGATTGGTGCTTACGAACGAAGAAGATATTTTGGAAAGCGGTGTCGATATTATTGCAAGTCCTCCAGGGAAAAAACTGCAATCGATTACACTTCTCTCTGGCGGTGAGAAAGCTCTTACAGCAGTAGCACTTCTTTTTTCCATCTTCCTTATTAAACCATCACCCTTTTGTCTGCTCGATGAAGTCGATGCTCCGCTTGATGATGCGAATATCGATCGGTTCAATGACCTCATTCGTAGCATGATTCCGCATTCACAATTTATTCTGATTACGCACAATAAACGGACCATGGAACTTGCCGATCTTCTCTACGGGGTGACGATGGAAGAAGCCGGTGTCTCCAAGATGGTCTCCGTCAAGCTCAATCAAGACCTGCAACAGCCAGAACCTGCAGTTGCTTAAATAAATCCGAATAAAAAAATTGGTTGTATAACCCCAGTATATCCGATATATTGGGATCATGTTCCCTAGAGCTACAAGTATTCAAAATAACTATAGTTTTTTTCTTTTTGGGCCACGAGGTTCCGGAAAATCGACTCTTTTGAAAGCCTCTTTTCAGGAAAAAGCGATGTTATGGATTGATCTTCTCGATCCTGAGGAAGAGGCCCTTTTTCAGATCAATCCAAATGAACTGACACATCGATGCGCAGATTTTCCTCCAGGTTCGTGGATTGTTATCGACGAAGTCCAGAAAGCACCGAAACTTCTCGATCTCGTTCATAAGCTCATCGAAGAGAAGAAGTTCTATTTTGCTCTTTCTGGTTCTTCTGCCCGGAAGCTTAAGAGAGGTGGTGCAAACTTGCTCGCAGGTCGCGCTTTTGTTCACTATCTCTATCCACTTACTTCTTCAGAGCTTGGAGATTATTTTCAACTGCAGCAAGTAATGGAGTATGGAACCTTGCCCAAAATTTTTGAACTTTCCGATGAAGAAATGAAGAAAAAATTTCTTCAAGCCTATGCAAATACGTATCTTAAAGAAGAAATTCAAGCTGAACAGATTGTCAGAAATTTACCGAGCTTTCGAAGGTTTTTGGAAATCGCTGCTCAGATGAATGGGCAACCGCTCAACTATTCAAAGATTGCGCGTGATATTCATACCGATCATTCCGTCATTAGAAATTACTATGAAATTTTGGAGGATACCTTAATCGGTTTTCATCTTCCAGCGTATGATGTCTCTGTGCGCAAGCAACAGCGCAAGGCTCCAAAATTTTATTTTATTGATTGTGGCATGAAACGAGCGCTTGAAAAAAACCTCGATCTTCCGCTGAAAGAAGGAACATACGAATATGGACGCGCATTCGAGCATTTTTTGATGACAGAATGTTTTAAGCTTTGCCAATATCGGGAGAAAGACGAATCACTCTTCTATTTACTTACTAAAGATGATGTTGAAGTCGATCTCATTATCAAGCGTCCTGGGAAAACCCAACTTTTTATTGAAATCAAATCGACGTTACAGATTACAGAAATAGACTGTAAAAGTTTACAGGAGATGACATTGGGATTAACCAATACAAAAGCATTTCTGATCTCCAGAGATCCACACGAAAAAAGAATGGAGCACGTACATGCGCTGCATTGGGCTGAATTCTTGAAACTCTTTCAAGACGAAAAACTCTGAAATTTATCACCAGAACCAGCAGTTGCTTAACTTCTCTTTTTCTGATTAGAAATCCTTATGTTTCACATTCGACAAATCTTTCTTTTTTCTCTCCTTCTCACGCATCTCGTTGCCTGTATGGAAACCGTTGCGGTGGCTGATGATCAGGTGAGTTTCAATCGCTCTGCCGATATGAAAGCCCTTGCTTCTGAGTTAATGATCGATGCTTCAGTTCATACGGGAACCGACTGGAATGGCGCTCCGACCTCTGGAGTTTGGGGAACTGACTTTCTTTTTCGTATGAAGGATTATCCGCTGACATGGGCGATATCTCTGGTCCATGCATCGCTTCTGCTCCAGTCGCGAGAAGTGAACTACAATCCCAATGCGGTTTTAAGTGTTGCGATTAAAGAGTCGCGCCTTGGCTGTCGCGAGGCGAGTTTCCCGAATGACGATGGATGTTTTCAGATCGAAGATGGGACTGCGTATTTGGAACTGACCAAACTTTTTTCCAATCGTTTTAAAGCACCGTTTACGGAGACAATTTCTGGAGATCATTTTGAATCTGCAGCTCTCTCGATGGTTTACTACACACTTTTTTCGATGAGTATGTTTCATTTGCACGATGAAAACCCTTATCAATTTTTCGCTTCTCATCCAGACCCAGCAGCACAGCAGAAAGTGATTAGTGCTGCCTATAATCGGGGTCTCTGGTGGGAGGCACTCAAAAAAGTTTTTCGTGAGTGTAAATCGCAAGACGTGACGAAATGTTTTGTGGAAAACGGGACGCCGCATCACATTGCCATCGATCATGCCAATGCGATTGCCGATTATACGAAGGGACTCAACAAAGTTCCCTCGTTTGAAGCAACGATCACCATGAATGATCTCATGAATTATTGGGATCGCATCAAAGCGCTCTATCCTGATGCCGATGAACCTGCCGTTCAAGCTCTTTTCAAAAACTCCTTTTCAGAGAGCGCATCGCTTTCGTTTCAACATGATCTTGATGGGATTCTCACCAAGCTCATTGCCATCTTGTCACCGGTGCCGACGCATACTGAAGTCACCAAGGCTGTTTGCGGTGTTGGATATCTCTGGCAATCTCCACCTTGTCCTTAATGATTTTGCGTAGACCAAAAGGTGCCTGACACTTTTTGGCATGATGTGAATGCAAAAAAGTGTCTGGCACTTCTTTTGGTCTGCGGTCCTTGTTCGCCAAAAGAAGTGTCAGGCATTTTCTGGTCCAACACCATGACCAGAAATCTGCCAGACACCTTTTGGCTCGCGAAAGCTCTGATGTCCGAACTCGACTTTCTTTTAAGCGATAGGTAACATAGCAATCACATGGAAACCATTCACTGGTCTTTTCTCTTTGGCGGGTTCACCTTTTTCTTTTTTGGTCTCACGCAAGCGCGTCTCGGACTTGAAGCTTTAGCGGGTGGACGGATGCGGACAATTCTCGGGAAAATCGCCTCCAATCGCATTCTGGCGCTTCTCTTTGGCGCCTTTGTAACGATCATGCTCCAGAGTTCTGGCGCCACGTCTGTCATGCTCATCTCCTTTGTCGAGTCACAGCTTTTGACTCTGACCCAAGCGATCGCGGTGCTTCTGGGCGCTGATATCGGAACGACGTTTACGGTCTTCCTTCTCTCTATTCGGCATATGAGCGACTATTCGCTCACGGTTATTTTTATCGGTTTCTTGATGCAGGGACTCATTCGGAGAGGAAGACTGAAATATTTTGGTCGCGTCCTTCTCGGTTTCGGTTTTGTGTTTTATGGGATGTCGCTCATGTCAGATGCTGCCCTTCCCTTAAAGGAGAGTGCTTCTGCTCAAGAAGTACTCAGTTTTTTTGCGGATAATCCGCTCGTCACTCTTTTGGTCGGTATTGTTTTTTCGATCGTGCTGCATTCTGCTGGAACCCTTGGAGTTGCCATTGCGCTTGCGTTTTCCGGAAATCTCACACTTGAAACCGCTCTCCCTCTTGTTTTAGGGGCGAATATCGGAACCTGTGTGACGGCTCTTATGTGCGGACTGCATTCGAACTATGAAGGTCGGCGTGTGGCGATTGCGCATATTCTTTCGAAGATGATTGCCGTGTGTCTGGTGTTCCCCTTTCTTCCGACGCTCACCACATTCATTCAAGAGACAAGTTTTTCGATAAGAGCATTTCTTCCCAAGCTCGATCCCGGTGTTCCGGGTCAAATCGTGATGGCGCACATTCTTTTCAATGGAGCACTCGCTCTTTTCTTTTTGCCTCTCATTGCACCGCTTCGATGGCTGAGTGAAAAATTAATTCCAGAGCCAAAAGAGTTAGAAGAATTTCGGCCAAAATATCTCGACGCTGCAGCGCTGCACGTCCCTGCACTTGCTTTTGCACAAGTGAAGCAGGAAATTTTACGCTTAGGAGGTTTTGTTCAACAGCAGTTAAAAAAATCTCTCAAAATGCTCAGTCGCGGTGTGAATGCGTATGATGAAATCGAAGAGATGGGTCAAGAAGACGATAAGATTGATGAACTTGAAAAAGCGATCCGTTTTTATTTAGCAAAAATATCTGTCGAAAATTTGTCAGAAGAAGAAGCGCGTCGACAATTGGCGCTTCTGACCATTGGACAAGACTTCGAAGAAATTGGGGATACACTTTCGAAAGAGATGGTCGCGCTTGCGAAGAAGAAAGCCGAGCGTCACGGTATTTTTTCAGATGCAGGATGGAATGATCTGAAATCGTTTCATAAAAGTGTGTGCGAAAATTTTGAACTGGCGATGGAGATTCTCACCCATGCAGCACCAGAACTGAAAGAGAGACTCCAAGAGCATGTGAAAAGCATTGAAAGAAAAGAGCAACAGCTCCGACAATCTCACCTCAATCGACTCAGTCAAGGACTCAAAGAGTCTTTTGACACGAGTTCCATTCATCTCGATGTGCTTTCTACGCTTGGGCGCATCAACGGAAAAATAAGTCACATTGTTCATGTAGCTGAAGAATTATAATTTAGAAATTTTTCTGAAGTTCTTTGGCGCGCTCAGCTTGTTTGGAGAGACGTGAGAGCCAAGCATCTTGACGACCAATTTTGGTTTGCAGGAATTTCACACGAGGACGTTTTTTTGCTTTTACCACTTCTTGTTGTTTTTTGATCAGTTCCTCCCGCTTGTGAGTGGCTTTCTTTTGGAGTGTTTCAATCCCGTGCAAGCGAGCCTTTAAGAATTCTTTAGCGTATTTTTTAAAAGCAGTTTCAAAAGCTTTTTTGCCTTCGTCTGAAGTGCGCTTCACACCTTTTTTCTTCATCTCAGGGTGTTCTTTTAAAAAATGTGCCCAGGAATATTTTTGATTTAATGACATAAATGTACTCCTTAAAAGTCGGGCTTACCTAGGCCAAATATCGTTGAGAGTCAAGGAGAACGTTAAAGAACTGTTAAAGAACACTTGCTCCGTTTTGTGCCGTTCCGTTGGTTTCAGCCACTCTCAAGAGTTCATTTCGTCTCTCAAAAAGGAGTGCTGCAGCGGTTTCGAGATAATCACCTCGTTGAACAATGTGGTCAGCCGTGCTTTGTTCCTTTCCTTGTTAAGCTGGATAAGCCTTTCCTATCGTTATCGTAGGGTGTTGTCAAAAGTTACGGGCGAAGTGTTTTTTTAGGGAGCGAGGATGTTGAGACGTACTTTCTCTTTCCACTTCCCGTCTCGGGGGTCGATGAAGCCATTGATGATTTTAATAGAAGGTTCTGAAATTTCAGCATTTTGTGCGGTTTTTCCTTTGAAGTCTTTCGGGTTTAATTGGTGAATAGCACTGAGATTCACAAGAGCTGCAAAGTCAGGATTCGCTTGTGATTGATTATCGATGGATATTTTAAAACCTTCGACCACTTTCTCCATTTTTGTGGAAGATTGTTTTACCTTATAACCTTTTCCTTCATAAAAAGTGACGACCTGTTCAAAGGAAAGAGAAGTATCGTACATTTTCCCGATTTGTCCTTCACTACGGACTTTGCTGACAAGAGGGCCAACCATGGCAGCAGGCACTCCTTTACTCTTCAAATTCATTTCCGTTGCTTTGATATTTTCTTCTCCATACTTTTTGAAGTAAGCAGTGTCTTCAGCCGCATATGTTGATGATGGAGGGAGAAGAGGATTTGCTTCAGCAAATCTGCCTCCAAAAATGCATGCGACAAGAAAAAAAGCTGCTATTGATTTTAGGATCATGGTCATATTTCCTCCCTCGACATTTTTAACGATTTGCGTAACTTAATGAAGGAAATATTTTTATTCAATCTGAAAGTGAAAAGGGGGCGTATGAAACTCTATCTTGGTGAAGCGACGTCGATTGTCTTCAAAACCTTTCCCTATATTTTTCTCCGATTTCTGGTCTATGGGGCATTTGCAATCGGTTTTTTGGTCTACCTGGGTGTGGTGTATCTGATTGCAGAAGCACTTGCTGGACTTCATGAACATGCTCGACTTTTTGTCTGGGTGCTTGCGCTTGGTGCTTCCTATCCTTTGATTCGATTGGCACAGGAATATCTTTTATATCTCGTGAAAGCAGGTCACCTCGCTGTGATCACGGAGTTGATTATGCATGGATCACTTCCTCAAGGGGTATCGCAAACAACGTGGGGAAAAGAAGCAGTGAAAAAACGATTTGCCTCGACCTCAGCTCTCTTTCTCGTGGATCGATTGGTAGCTGGTGTTATTCGAACCCTCAATGGAGTCATGTGGCGCATCACCTCTTTTTTTGGAGTCATCCCAGGCGTTGCAGCGTTGACGAAAATTGGAACGACAGTGCTTCATTTTAGTTTGACCTACGTTGATGAAGCTATTCTCGCACGTAATTTCCTCCGAAAAGACGAGTCTATTTGGGAGAGTGCGCAAACAGGTCTGGTGCTCTATGCTCAGGCGTGGCGGGAAATCTTGAAAACAGCGCTGGTGCTCGGAGCGATCTCGATGATTTTTCTTCCTGTCCTTTTTCTTCTTTTGCTCGGTCCTTTTTTAGCAGCTGGTTATGCTTTCCCTTCGATTAAGTTTCTTTTTGTTCTCGCTGCAATTTTTGGTGCGTATGTGATCAAAGCAGCTTTTCTCGATCCGTGGATGCTCACCAATATGATCCTGACGTATGTGAGGACAACAGAAGGAATGGCGGTCAATCCTGAATGGAACGACAAACTGGCGTCTATGTCGAAAAAATTCCGAAAACTTCAGGAGAAAACTTCCACTGTTGCTCCGGTTGGAGAAACAGTTGTTGCTTCATGAAAGTCATGATTATCTTAATTCCGGAAATAATTTCTCCAATACCGGAAGCGTCACTTTCCCATTTTTTGTCTGCAGATTTTTTAAAAAAGAGAACGGAGTTCTTGCCATGGAATACAGGTGATGTTTTTTTCGAGCTTAAAGGGTCGCGGAGTGCGGCAGACAACATAACCATGTTTTGCTTCCTTATACTCCTCCAAAAAAAGGCGCATATGTTTGATATCTCGTTCACGAGGGGTTGCTGTCCATTTTACCTCGACAGGAATATATTCCATCTCCCTCTCCAAAACCCAATCGACTTCAGGGCCATCGTGATCTCTCCAAAACTTGAGTTTTGTATGAGGCGTCTCTAAACGCGCATAGCGTAAGAGTTCAAGACCAACATATTGCTCAAACAATTCGCCAAGTCGATGAGGTGAGAGTTTATATCCTTCGCCTGAAGCCACTCGACGTACGCCAAGATCAAAAAAAAGAAAACGGGAAGATTTGGTCAGTTTTTTTCGGGAGGTACTTTTTGTGATAGGATCCACTCGTTCCATAATCAGACAATCTTGAAGCACTTCATAATAGGAGGAAATCGTTGCGTGTGTTGGTCCGAGTTCATTGGACAAAGCGCGATAACTGACAAGTTTTCCCGATTCGAGAGCGGCAAGTTCCAGAAATCGTGCGAATGATCCGAGGTCGCGTACAAGAGCTTCTTGTCTCACTTCTTCTTCCAGATATGTTTCGACATAAGAGTTTAAATACATTTCTTTTTCATTTTTCTGTGAAAAGGAAGTGGCGAGTTGAGGGAGGCTTCCAAACAGCAGGTGCGATTCAATGTCCTGCGGATATTCTTTGTGCGTGAGGGGATCAAGATGGAGATAAACAACACGGCCCGGGAGTAAATTGATGTTTTTGCCCTTCTTCAATTTTCTGGCTGAGGAACCTGAAAGAATGAACTGAGCTCTGTTTTCGTCAATTGCAAACTGAACCACATCAAGCAATGTCGGAACCTTTTGTACTTCATCTAAAATGATGAGCGGGTGTTTTTTTTTGATGTGCATCGCCTCTATTTCTTTCAGAAGCAATTCAGGATTTTTTTCGAAACGAATCCTTTCACTCGGAAGCAAAAAGTTAATGAACAGATCAGCGTCAAACATTTTAATGAGCGTTGATTTTCCTGTTTGTCGCGGACCAAGCAGCAAAATATTCTTTTTTTGCTTCAAGGAGGTATGGAGCACCTTATGAAGAGTGCGTGGGGTCAAATGATTGGTTTGTTCGCTATCCATATTCGACTAAAATGGATAGCATATAATCCAATAGAAATGCAAGGTCGAAGTTTAGGTCAATTCCGGAAATAATTTCTCCAATACCGGAAGCGTCACTTTTCCGTTTCGAGTTTGTAATCCCTTGGCAAGAGCGAGATCATTGTTGAGTGCTCGGTCAATTCCTTCATTCGCCAATTTCAAGAGATACGGTTCTGTTGCACTGGTGAGCGCTTCGGTTGAGGTGCGGGGCGTGAGGGCTGGCATGTTTGGGACGCAGTAGTGGATGACGCCTTCTTCGACGTATGTCGGTTCATCGTGGGACGTAACGCGGGAGGTTTCAATACAACCGCCTTGGTCGATCGCGATATCGACAATCACGGAGTTCGACTCCATGCTTCTGACATGAGCGCGTGAGACAACATTTGGAGCGCGATCTCCAGCAACAAGAACGGCGCCAATCAAGAGGTCAGCTTTTGCAACCCATTCGGTCACCGTTTGAGGATTCGATTTCACCGGTCTGATTTTTCCCTGATACGTTTTTTCAATGTATGCGAGTTTTTGATCATTAATATCGAGCACCACGGTTTCAGCGCCAAGTCCGGCCGCAATTTCCGCAGCGTTGAGTCCTGCATGTCCACCACCAAGAACCACAACGGTTCCTTTGCGCGTTCCTGGAACGCCGCCCAAAAGAAGACCTTTCCCTCCGTTATTTTTATGAAGGAGGGCTGCGCCTACCTGGGTGCCCACCCGACCTGCTACCTGACTCATGGGAGTGAGCAGTGGAAGAGAACCATCGTCGAGTTCGACGGTTTCATATCCGATGCTCAAAGTTTTTGAATGACAGAGTGCTTTGGCGAGTTGCGGAACGCTTGCTAAATGAAGATAGGTAAAAAGAACAAGGTCAGGGCGAAGAAAACGATATTCCCGCTCGAGTGGTTCTTTTACTTTGACGATGAGATTGGCTTGATTCCAGACCTCTTCGGCGGTGTGTTTAATCGTGGCACCAGCAGCGACGTATTGCGCATCGTCGATGCCAGAGAGAATGCCGGCTTTTTGTTCCACCAAAACTTTGTGGCCAGCATCAGTTAATTTTTTCACCGTACGCGGCATAACAGAGACGCGTGTCTCTTTAGTTTTAATTTCCTTTGGAATGCCGATGATCATGGGAACTCCTTTTGTATGTAATCAACGGCTGCTTCGGATAAACTTTCTCGGGCCGCTCCGTTTCGGGTCAACCCGAAACGTTCGCTTAGCTTTCAGCAATTTTAATGTTAATCCCGTTTGTGAAAATTGCTTCGAGATACCCTGCGAAAACTTTATCCTCGCGCGCCGTTGATTACTCTTCAATAAGTTGCCGATTTCTATGCATAATGAAGCGACAGGTCAATGACTCTCTGTGTCGAACGCGCTGCAGCGTGCACTCCCAGAAATTCCGCAACAATATCCAACAATTGGCGATAAGAAATCACATGAAGAAATTCTTTTATTTATCATTTATGTTTTTGTTGTTTTCTGCTTGCTCCACAGGTCTCGGGCGACCAGGTGAAGGAGTGTCGCCGGAGAATATCGGAACTCCAGAAACGCCATTCACGATCAAAGACAAGTCACAGCTCATCGGCGGACCGCTCGCTATCGGTCGAGTGGGAGATGTGCTTTTAGAGAACGATAAAATTCGCGTCATTATACAAAAGCCTGGGAAAAATGCGGGGCTCGGAAGTTTTGGGGGAACGATCATTGATGCGGATTTAGTACGAAGTGGAAAAGGTCAGGATCAGTTCGGCGAAATTCTTCCGATGGTCAATGTCGAGTGGACCATTAATTATTACAACTATGAAATGCTCAGCTTGCCAGCAGAAAAGGGCCGCAAGGTCCTGAGAGCGTATGGTCGTATTGATGTGTATGATTATCTCGATGTCGATTTTATTTCCGAACTTGCACAAGGAATCGCAGGACAAAAACTTGCATTCGCAAATCGTTTTGATGATCGACGCGATCCGTTTCAAATTTATGATGACCTCAAGGGTGTCGATCCGGAAGTCATGACGGACTATACGTTAGAAGCAGGATCGCGTGTCGTGAAGATTGAAACCACGATTCGCAATCGTGGCGACAAAGAAGTGCGTATGCCGGTTGGTGAGTTTATCAATGGATCAGGTGCGCTTTCTACACTTGTTCCCGGTGTCGGTTTTTCGCCAGATTTTACGAAACAAGCTGCGTCGCACACGCCGGCCATTATCTATGCTGGTTTTGAAGGAGTTCCAGTTTCGTATGGATATTTCTATGACCCGCGCGAATTTCTCGATCCGGAAACAGGTGAGCCGATGCAAACGACGTCTGTGACGTTTGCGGGAGTCACGAGTGTGCTCTTGGGCGAAACATTTTTGAAAATTCTTCCTCTTGGAGATACGGGCATTCCCGAAATTCATTTTTCAATTCCCCCCAGAAAAGAGCGCAAGTTCACGCGGTATTTTGTGGTGGGAGATGGATCTGCAGGTTCAGTGATGGATGTTGGGCTTGCGGTGTTGAAAATTCCAACGCGTCCGATTGTGGGAAGCGTGCACGACAGCAAGGGCAATCCAGTCGAAGGCGCGCTGGTCGCTCTTCGAAATAAAACAGGAGCGACGGTGGTGACGTATCGAACGAATAAAGAGGGAAAATTTTCTGGCCAACTTCCGTCAGGAGATGATGCAATTTCACAAACATTTGGAAAAGGAATTTATGAAGCCGATGTCGAAAAATCGGGATATCATGCGAATGAAACCAACAAAGCAGGAGCATGTACTCCAGAAATGATTGATCTGACGACAGGCGCAACCGCACAAGTTCATTGCATCCTCGGTGATAAAGGTGTCATCGCATTTGAGGGACCGATCACTGATGCATCGACCGGAAAACCCATTGTTGCGCGACTCACGATCGTTGGCGAAGATCCAAGTCCCAATGAGTCTCCCACCGGAGGAGTCTTTTACGATAACGATATGCTGATGCGTCCGTACGGTATCGTTGATATGAAATACATCACCATCAAGGGGACCGTCGGATTGACGGAGTCAAAAAGTTTTGAACTTGAGCCAGGAGTTTACACCTTTGTCTTCTCGCATGGCCCTGAATATGCAGTCCATCAACAAGTGGTAGAAGTGGGTGTTGATCAGACCGTGACCATGAGTGGTATTGCGCTTTCTCGTGTCGTGGAAACACCCGGATACATTTCCGCAGATTTCCATCTGCATGCGATCAATAGTCCCGACTCATCCTTTAGCAATGAGTCGCGCGCACTTGCGGCGATTGGCGAAGGACTCGATATTCTTCAGTCATCAGATCACGATTTCTTAACGAACTATCAACCAGCACTTCAAAAACTGGTTTCTCTTGGGCTGATTACTGCTCGGAGCATTCAAACATCGATTGGAAATGAAGTGACCCCGAATCAATATGGACATCTTCACGCGTTTCCACTTGAGCATGATCCAGAAGATGTCAACGGTGGCGCTGTCGATTGGAGCGCCTCGCCGCTTGATGAAGTTTCCACGGCTCCCGATTATGCGATGGGGCTTTCGGAGTTGATCAGCACACTTCGTGAAGATCCGGGCGAAGAGGTGATTCAGATGAATCATATTGCCGATGTCACCGGCATTCCGATGGGTGCTGGTTGGGTGACTTCTCCCTTTTATGCAGAGAGTTTCGGGGTCAATGCGCTTTCCAGTTATGCCGATCCCATTGAACGTCGCTTGCAAGTCGATGGCTTAAGCAGTCTTTTTCCGAAACCGTTTGGAATGAGTGATCTCGTGACCGCTGACTTTAATGCTGTGGAATTGGTCGTCGGGGATCATTTGCAGAGCATGAATATTCTTTTTCACTCTGCGCTCCCCAGTTGGTTCAATCTCTTGAATCTCGGCGTACTCGTGACGGCAACCGCAAACTCAGATAGTCATGCAGAAGCGAAAACACCGATCGGCATTCCGCGAAATTACATTGTGCATTCGGTTGACCCACGAGATGGTACGGGAAATTATGGTGAGATTGAACTCGAAGAATATGCAGCGAATATTAATGCAGGAAAAGTAGTGATCTCTGCCGGTCCTTTTATCAAGGTTGTTGCGGGGACATCGCAGCAAGATACGTTTACGGTCGGAGATCTGGTTCCATCGCGCTCGGTAATCCTTGAGATCGAAGTCAAAGCGCCATCGTGGGCCTGGTTTGATACGATCGAAATCTATATGAATACCGAGCCGCTCCCTGCGGATGATGTGACCCATGAACCGATGACAGGTACAGCCATTGATCCTGCCGTCTTTTATGATCCGTATCATCTGCCGCGCTATACCTATCAACCGACCCACAGTTTTCGTCTGCTCGATAGCAGTTTGAGAAATTGGAAAGAAGAAAATGGTGTCATTGTGGCGCAGGTGACAAAGCAGATTACGGTTGATGAAGATACGTGGATTGTGGTGATGGCGCGAGGAACGCGACTGACTGAAGGATATCGGTCTCTTTTCCCCATCGTGACGAATGTGACCTCAGAGAAGCTCGAAGAGCTTGATCCTGCTGATTTAAGTTCTGTTCATAGCGATTCACGCGTTGGCGCTCCTGCCTGGGGACTTACGAATCCCATCTACCTTGACGCTGACGGCGATGGTGAGTTCAAAGCAAAATATGTTCGTGATGGAAGATCTCCATTATTGCCTTAATATTTTATAACTGTGACAAAAAGAGACGTGCTGGAAGAATGCGAATCACACAACCGTTGATAGAAGATGGTGTCCAGTTTTTTGTCCCTTTGAAATGAAGTTGAAAGGCATGGGGAATGCGGACGCGTTCGAGTAAGTACTTCACATTGGAATCGAGGGATTGCTCTTGCAATTTTACTTCGATCGCACACCAGGGTTTTCCAGATTTGAGCAAAATAAAATCAACTTCGTGGCCGACGACATCTCTGAAATAACGAAGTTCCCATTTCTCCCCCGCGACATCGGTGCGCCAGTGAACAAACCTTAAAAGATGTAAGGCAACCAGATTTTCGAATCGAGCCGATTCATCTTCAACTCTTGCCCAATCCCAAAAATAGAGTTTTTGTTCCTTTTTGACCGCCTTGATGCGAGGGGCTCCAAATGGAGCTATCCTGAATACTGCATAGAGTTTTTCCAAGATCGTGAGCCAGTTTTTCACGGTTTCAAAAGCCACTTCGAGATCTTCTCGCAGGCTGTTGATCGAGAGTACAGAGCCAACTGTTATCGGGAGACGATCCAGAAGCAACTCGATTCTATCAAGTTCTTGAAGTCTTTCGAGTGTCCTGATTTCATCTCGCACAAGTCGAACACCGTAGGATAAACGCCATCGTGAAGCCTCCTGTTCAGAGGCTGAAAAGAGGGGTTCCGGGAAGCCTCCAAAGATCATCAGGTTTTGAAGTGCGTTCTGCATTTCAGCCTTATCTTTTACGTCACATGCAAGAAGATCGTTCAGTGAAGCGGGTACTTTTTTGTGTAAAAGTTCAGAGAGCGTAAAGGGGTGCAGATGATGAGCATAATATCTTCCCTGCAATGAATCCCCTCCGTGACTGTAGGCGTGAAGCTTGGCGCTTCCAGTAACCAAAAACGCATGTTGGGGATGATGCTGGTCAAAATTTCCCTTAAGCCAGTTTTTCCAGCGACGATATTTGTGGATTTCATCCAGAATCCACAAGCGTGAGGCAGCATCAAGACTCCCTTCAAGAATCTGTTTTCGGTGTTCATCGACGTCCCAATTATAGTAATGAGAAGTCCATCCGGTTTTTTTTGCGAGAGCCTTGGCAAGGGTTGTTTTACCGCACTGTCGTGGCCCAGCGATCATGACCATTTTTTTTTGAAGGTCTTTGAGAAGAACAGATTGGAGTTGACGGGGCAGCATTTTTTTAGATCCCTCTCTAAAAAACTTCGAAGTATTTTAGAGTCATATCTAAAATACTCAAATACCTTTAAAAGGCAATGAAAATGATTTGCTGCTTTTCCCCTCATTTTTTGGCACAATTCGTGCTCCTTTTTCTCTCTCGTGGAGGCAACATGCGTCGTGCACGATATCTTCTTTTTCCCGCCATCATTGCTCTTTCTATGGGATCATTTTTTCTGTGGACGCAGTATCAAGACGATCCAAAAGTTTCTCCCAAAATATTTTCGCTGAAACCTGCACTCTCCTTTGAATCGCATGAAATAGAAGGAGCGCAGCTCTTTCGGGCGCGCGGAGTTGAGGCTGATGTTATTTTGAGTTCAGAGAAGATCAGTTTTGGATTTGTTTCTCCGATAGAAATGAAATTTGTCGGAGGAAATAAGAATCTCATGATTAGTGGCGAAGCATTGCTTGAAGGAAAAAGTCATTATTTGATTGGAAATGATCAGTCGAAGTGGAAAACGAATATCTCTCATGTGAACAAAGTTCGATATCACGAAGTCTATCCAGGAATCGATGTGGTGTTTTACGGAAACCAAGGTGAAATGGAATATGACTTCATCGTCAAACCCGGTGCTGATCCGAAGCAGATTGAAGTTGCGTATGAAGATATAGATTCACTGAACATTGATGAACAAGGAAATGCAGTTATCACCTCAGGAGAAAATAAACTTATCAATCGTGCTCCAAAGATCTATCAAGAGATCGAAGGAAAACAAAGAAAAGTTGATGGTCGATTTGAGCTTACAGATAAGAAGAATATAAAATTTGTTGTCGCTGCTTATGATCACGAAAAAAAGCTCATCATTGATCCGAGAATAGAATTTTCAATGTATTTAGGAGGTGCAGCAATAGAAGAGTATTCATCTGTTGCTCTGGATGGAGCAAATAATATTTACCTCAGTGGTAAAACCCATTCCCATAATTTGCCACTCCTTCAAGCGAGACAAACGACTTATGGCGGAGGAAGTGATGATGTGTTTGTTATGAAATGGAGCGCTCAGGGCCAATTAATCTATTCTACTTATCTGGGCGGCCAAGATGCTGATGTTGAAAATGCTCTTGCAGTAGATAGAGCTGGAAATGTTTATATTACAGGTCATACTCAATCTCCTAATTTTCCCACTCATGCCGCTGTTCAATCCGTTGGTCAAGTTGCTGGACCAAATTGGGATGCATTTGTGACCAAACTCGATCCGCAGGGAAGATTTATTTATTCCACATATTTGGGAGGAAGAAGCGGCGATCGAGGACTCCGTATAACCACAGATGCTTCTGGAAATGCTTATGTGACGGGCGAAACAATTTCTCAAAATTTTCCAGTTTACAATCCTCTTCAACTCAATATCGGCGGACAATGGGACATCTTTGTTACCAAGTTCGATTCACAAGGAAGATTTGTTTTTTCCACTTACTTGGGCGGTAACCGAATTGAAGATTATCCTCTCCATACTGTCGATTCTGCGGGAAATATTTATATCGTCGGTTATACAGAATCATCTGACTTGCGGCTACATCAGGCATTTCAGTCAAGCTTTGGAGGAGGTGGAAGTGATATTTTTATTATAAAGCTCAATCCACAAGGACAGCTTATTTACTGCTCCTATCTCGGCGGGGAAGGTAACGAAACAAGAGAAGATATCTTCGTCGATCCTTTAGGAAATGCATATATTACCGGGAATACAAATTCGCATTTTTTCCCCATACAGGCAGCTGTACAATCAACGCTTGGCATTGCCCCGCAGCTTGCGTTTGTGACAAAGATCAATCCCCAAGGATCTCTGACTTATTCGACATATTTCGGAGGGGGCAATTCTAATAGGGAAATAGGATATCGAATCGTTGCCGATTCTGTCGGCAACGCCTATGTTACAGGAGAGACTTCTTCGAATACTTTCCCAACTTATGCAGCTTCTCAAACAACATATGGCGAAGGAGAGAGGGATGTTTTTGTAGCGAAATTTACTCCTCAAGGAACGATTGTCTACTCTACTTATTTGGGCGGAAGTGGGAGTGAAACTCCCTTTGATATTGTTGTCGATTCTTCTGGGAACAGTTTTGTTGTTGGTAACACCAACTCGATCAATTTTTCAATCTATCGTGCGTTTCAAGCACAACACGGTAGTCAGGATGATATCTTTGTAAGCTCATTTGATGCACAGGGTCAGCTTCTTTTTTCAAGCTATCTCGGAGGCTCTTCAAATGAATATGGTCCGCGTATCGTTGCGCTTGACCCGGCTGGCGCTCTTTATATTGCTGGAGCAACGGCTTCTTCAAATTTCCCAGGTGTTGCATCAAATCAGGTACAGTTAGGCGGAGTTTGGGATATGTTTTTGACGAAGATCGGCCCTGGCTGTACCAATGATGTACAGTGCTCTGACAGTAATGCCTGCAATGGCATCGAAACCTGTAATGCTTCTCATCTGTGCGTTCCCGGAACTCCACTCAACATTCCCGACGACAATAACGTGTGTACATTGGATTGCGATCCTGCAACAGGGAATCAATATGTCCCTCAAGTTGGAACCTCCTGTCCTGGCGATAACGATCGTTGTAACGGGATCGATACGTGTAATGCTTTAGGAGTCTGTGACAATAATCGAATCACTGCGATTAACTTCGATGATGGGAATGACTGTACGATTGATTCGTGTAATGCGATGAGTGGCGTTGTCACCAATGCTCCCAAAACT
>MGRM01000029.1 GCA_001798185.1 Deltaproteobacteria bacterium RIFCSPHIGHO2_02_FULL_44_16
TTTTTATGCATCTCGTTCTATCAAGAAAGAAACAAATAGGTTTTTAGAGGTGCCCTTATCATAAAGGGACTACCACCACTAATAGGAATGAAACATGATCCCATGAACACGCAATGCCCATACCAGTGGGAATTAGAAGATGAAGAGAATGTTAAAAAAAATGAAAAAATTCTATGAACGTTATACTTCTTATGAATGTTATCTCGGACTTAGTCTGGCATTAATCATAGTTGGGTTCCTTCTGCAGATACTTTCAAATCACATAAAATACTGCCTCTAGAAAAGAACATGAAGCTTGTGGGAATGTTTGGTTCTTCTTTCGCTAATTTCTCAAAGATGGTCACCATCGCCATGGCTTTGAGCATCAGCTCCATTCTTGATGTGGATTCACGTCGAAGGCCCTTAAGAGATGCCAAAATCGAGGTCAAAAAAACCAGCGAGGTTGTCTCCAACTGCTCCTTGGGTTTGTTCTGCAGCTTGTCGTATCTGCGCTTCATCGAGTTTCCCGCTCAATGCAACCCGTCGAAAATAGAAGCGCAATTTTTCAACTACTGTCCAAGGATACATCAGTCCCAACGTGATTGCGACAACCATGCCAAAGAGCATCGCTTGACGAAAAAGTTGCCATCCCGTGACACTTGACTGGAAATGGACACCAGCGAAATGAATGTGCCCCCAATGATAGCGGTGTTTACGGGCACGAAATACAAAAACACATGCAATCACAATGCCGTACAAGATCAATATGAGGAGAAGAGAGAGTACAGGAGAAAGCCATTGCAGCTCTGATGGAAGTGCAGACGACATGCCGTCCAAGGTCGATATGAGGAGAGGAGAGAGTACAATAGAAACCCATCGCAGCTCCGATGGAACTCCAGACAACGACAGTGGAAGAAAAGTAGGGCCCACCAACATCAAGAGAAGTACAAAAATAAGAATATAAAAAATTCTCACCTCGCGAAAGAACTCTCCTCCTTTTCCGTTATATTGAAAAGAGACAGAGCCGAGCTTAGTGTGATTGATCCAATATTCCTGCATCCGGACGGAGAAATAGGGTAGATAAAACCCAAGTGTCAGCACAGATAAAATCGCACCACAGAAAAATCGTTTATAACATTCCGCCAAACTCCCGGAGAAATGAAATCGAATCCCCCTCCACGAAGAACGGCTTAAGCGATAACGCTTAGAGCCAAAGAGTGCTAATGGCATCACAAATAAAATACTAAGATAAAAAACAAGAATGGCAATGATATTGAGCGCTATTATGTTCCAAATTAGGTTCCAATACAGTTCGGCATAAAAAAGGAGCGCCACAGATGGAAGGGCAATGACGACCAGCTTGAGAAATCCAATGAAGATCTCAATACCTCTGCCATGATATTCAAAGCGGTCGCCAGCAAGATCGGATTGACGATAAAGATATTTTCGAACCGCAACTTTTCCCCAAAATGTATATACCCCCAGTGTCAGAATCGAGAGGGCAATATTTTTGAGGTACAGTCCAAGAAGAGTACCTGCACGGCCATGGAATTGCAGATTAGTCATTTCATTCCTTTACTTCAATACTTCAATTTCAAGATGCTGTCGATAATATTTATTCACTCCTCGACAAAATGAAGTCACAGCGATAGAAACCAAACCACTATGGAACGCATTGCAATCTGTACGGGAAGTTTTGATCCTCCAACGTATGGACACATCAATATTATCGAGCGGGGGTTAAAACTTTTTGATCGCATTATTATTGCGGTTGCGACCAACACCACCAAAAAAACAACGTTTACTCCTGAAGAACGTGTAACCCTGCTCAAAGAAATTTTTAAAGAGACGGATCGCGTTATCGTTGAATCCTTTCACGGGCTCTTAGCTGAATACGTTAAGCAGAAAAGGGTGACAACCCTGCTTCGCGGTATTCGCAATATGAGTGATTACGAATACGAATCCCAAATGGCGCTTGCAAATAAAACGCTCTCTCCCGAAATTGAAACGATCTTTATGATGACCGAAGGAAAATATGCTCACTTAAGTTCTTCCATTATTAAAGAGATTATTGCCTTTGGTGGAAGTGGTGGAGAAATGATTCATCCTGTCGTCGAAAAACGGCTGCGAGAAAAATTGTGTCGATGAAACCTTTTACGCCTTATCTCTCTGATCGCGTACGCCAACTTGCACCTTCGGCAACACTCGCAATGGCGGCACGTGCAAAAGCCTTGGCAGCGCAGGGACACCACATCATCTCTTTTTCAGTTGGTGAACCCGATTTTGACACTCCTTCTCATATTAAAGAAGCCGCCAAAAAAGCGCTCGATGAAGGAAAAACAAAATATACAGCGGTCAGTGGAATTCCAGAACTCAAACGCGCCATCATCACGACTCTCAAACAAAACCATCAGCTTGACTATACACCTGAGGAAATTATCGTCACATGCGGCGCGAAACACGCTCTCTATAACGCGTTCATGACAACGCTCAATCCCGGAGACGAGGTAATCATCCCTGCTCCTTACTGGGTCTCTTATACAGAACAAATTCAATTGTGTGGCGCACATTCACGAATCGTGATGACAGAGGAAAAAAATCGCTTTCTTTTAACGGCGAGCCAATTGAAAAAAGCGATCACTTCAAAAACACGCATGCTGGTCCTCAACTCTCCCTGCAATCCGACGGGAAGCGTCTATCATCAAGAAGAGCTCCAACCTCTTGTCGATCTTATCCTTGAAAATAATCTCATGCTTGTCTCTGATGAAATTTATGAACATCTCGTTTACGGTCATGAGAAACATGTTTCTCCTCTTTCGCTGCATCCTGCGATGAAAGAGAGATCAATTCTCATTCATGGCGTTTCGAAAACGTATGCCATGACCGGATGGCGCATGGGATATGCTGCGGGACCAAAAAGTATTATCGAAAAAATGGATGATCTTCAAAGTCAGCAAACCACTAATATTACCTCGTTTGTGCAGGTAGGATGCGTCGAAGCGCTTGTGGGTTCTCAGGAATCGGTCAAAAAAATGCGGGACATTTTTGAACACCGAAGAAATGTGATGCTCGCGCATCTCAAACAAATACCTGAAATAACTTGTTTTTCTCCTGAAGGAGCTTTTTATCTTTTTCCGAATGTAACGGCGTACCTTCAGCAAAAAAATTCCAATGGAAACATTGACAGCGCTCACGACCTCGCAGAATATCTCCTTACAGAAGCGCATGTCGCCGTGATGCCTGGAGAAGCGTTTGGCACTCCGGGGTATCTCCGTTTTTCGTATGCGACCTCTGAAGAAAATATTGAAGAAGGAATGCAGCGTATCAAAAATGCTTTGGAAAAATTAAAAACATGACCGAAGGAGAAAAAAATGAATACCTGGAAAACACCTGAAGAGATAAAAACAGCGGGCGCTGGTCTTTTCACCATTCGCGATCAAAAATTTATCATCGAACATGAAACTCGTTTTCGAAATACCTTTGTCGATCAACTCATCTGGAATGTCGTCTTTGCCGAAAATGAAAACGTCAAAGAACTAGCACGTTGGATCATCTGGGAAGCATCGCAGAGTCTTGGATCTCCTGCCTCCTCGATCCACGATTTTTATATTGCGCGCGCGACCGATCATTGGACAGACCGAACTGTTCCCGCTATTAATATTCGCACTCTGACGTATGATACGGCTCGCACTCTTTTCCAAACCCTTCAAAAAATGAAGGGGGCTGCTTGTGTTTTTGAAATTGCTAAAAGTGAAATCACGTACACCATGCAAACCCCATCAGAATATGCGTCGTGTATTTTAGCCGCGGCTCTCAAGGAAAACTATAAAGGTCCTGTCTTTGTTCAAGGGGATCATTTTCAAGTCAACGCGAAAAAATATAAAGAGAGTCCTGAAAAAGAAATTGAAGGATTAAAGGCAGTGATACGCGACGCAATCAATGCCGGTTTTTATAATATTGATGTGGATGCCTCCACGACCGTGGATTTAAGCAGGCCAAGTCTTCTGGAACAACAACGAACAAACTTCGAAATCACGGCACAGCTCACAAAATTTATTCGAACCGTTGAACCAGAAGGGATCACGGTTTCTGTCGGTGGTGAAATTGGAGAAGTAGGAACAAAAAATTCTACCGTCGAAGAACTCACTGCTTTTATGGAAGGTTATAATGGAGCTCTTTCGCTTGGTCGTGAACCGACAGGTATGAGCAAAGTTTCAGTCCAGAGCGGCACAACGCATGGTGGAGTCGTTCTTCCCGATGGATCAATTGCAAAAGTGAAAATTGATTTCGATACACTGGAAGAACTCGGAAAAGCCGCACGCGAACAATTTCGCGTAGGTGGTGTCGTCCAACACGGGGCTTCAACGCTTCCACAATCAGCGTTCGACAATTTCCCACGACGTCAAACTCTTGAAATTCATCTGGCAACTGCATTTCAAAATCTTGTTTATGATTCAAGTGCATTTCCAGACATGCTCAAAAAGAATATCTATCAATGGCTTGAAAAAAATTGTGCGGATGAGCGAAAAACAGATTGGACGAACGAACAGTTTTATTACAAAACACGCAAAAAAGGCTTCGCCTCTTTCAAGAAAGAGTTGTGGTCACTTCCTGAAGCTACAAAGGCCAAACTTAAAGGAGAGCTCGCAGAGATGTTTGAACAGATGTTTGAAAGCTTGGGGATTCCAGAGAGCCGCACACCTGTGGAAAAATTCACTCGTATAACGAAGATGCATAAACCCTGCCCTGTTTCTCTCGAATGAATTTTCTCTCTTTTCTTCTCGTCGGTACATTTTGGGGGCTCTCCTATCCTGCGATTAAAATTATTCTTGCCGATTTTCCCCCGTTTTTTGGAGCAGCACTTCGGGTGAGTCTGTCGTTTTTCTTTTTATTTTTAATAGCACGCGTACAGCATATTCCGCTAACACTTGCCAAAGAGAAGCGACGGAAAAACTGGATTGCTGGTCTCTTTCTGCAAGGCGTCCCCCTTCTTTTTCTTTTTTGGGGACAACGATTTGTCGCTCCGGGGCTTACGGCCATTATTAATAGTACAGCCCCTCTTTGGACCTTCTTTTTTGCCATGATGTTTTTACGACAGGATGAAGGTTTCACAATCCAAAAGGTCTTAGGTCTTATGTGCGGCATCAGCGGCATGTTTCTCATCTACGGCCCGCATGTCCGTTTTCAGGGAGATCATCAGGAACTTTTTGGCATTATGGCAATTACCATAATGTCATTTTGCTACGGCATTGGGAATGTGATGAATCGACAACTCTTGCGAAATCAAACAGAAAAACATTTTCATGGAAGTATTTGTCATCAACAAGGAATCAGCGCGATCCTTCTTGTTTGCGTTTCTTTTCTTTATGAAGACTGGCCAAGCTTCTCGCATGTGATGACATCCTGGGAAGCAGTCCTTGCCATGCTCTATCTCTCTTTTTTCTCCACCGCTCTTGCCTGGATTCTTTATTTTCGTCTTCTCAAAAATTGGGGATCAGTTCGAGCCGCCGGCGTTACCTATCTCTCACCACTTGTGTCGATTGCGGTCGACAAACTGATGTTTGGAAATAGTCTGCGTCCTACGGAAATCATCGGGGCTCTGACAATTTTCGCAGGAATTTTTCTGATTCAGAAAACTTCACTAAAATCCTTTCCCCTCTTCACTCGGAGATTATGGTCAAAGGCAGAAGTGGTGAAATAAAAGAAAGTTATTGCTAACGTTCTAAACGTTAGATATGTTAACGTTATGGACGTTAAGACACTGAACAGGCTTTTGGCAGAAGGTCAAGTCGACCGTGAAGACATGTGGCCGCGGATTGTAGAAATGGAATCCAAGGCTGCTCAATTTCGTTTTGAATTTGGACTCGATGAGTTGCCTTTAGAACCGGGGTTGATTCTCATTCGCGGCCCGCGTCAATATGGAAAAAGCACATGGCTTGACATGCAGCTTCGGTGGTCCATTCAAGATCATGGAAAGGCCTCAGCATTTTATTTAAATGGCGATGAGCTTGCATCTGCAGAAGACCTTGCCCAGGAAATGATCGCTCTTTCCCATGCGTATCATCCCCATGCAAAAATCAAACGTCTCTTTATCGATGAAATCACCGCAGTTCCGGCATGGGAAAAAATTGTGAAGCGACTCATCGATCAAGGACTCTTTCGAGACGTCCTTATTATTACGACAGGTTCCAAGGCAACAGATCTTCGCCGTGGATCAGAGCGTCTTCCTGGCAGAAAAGGAAAACTCAAACAAAGTGAATATATTTTTCTTCCGATTTCCTATCGAGAGTTTAAGCATGTCACCGGAAAAGAATTGGGAGAAAAAACATGGATCGCCTATCTTTTGGCCGGGGGCTCGCCTATTGCGTGTAATGACATCTTTCAATTTGAAAGGTTACCCGAATATTTTATTCAGCTTATGCGTGATTGGATTTTAGGCGAAATAGTTGCTTCGGGCCGAAGTCGTTTAGCTCTTACACAGCTTCTGCATGTCATCATGCGCTATGGAGGAAAATCCGTTGGCTATGCGAAGCTTGCACGCGAAGGGGGACTTGCGAATAACACGGTTGCAAGCGGCTATATTGAGCAACTCTCGGATCTTCTCACCGTGCTGCCATCGTGGCCGTGGGATCACAATACAAAAACCCTTTCACTCAGAAAACCGTGCAAGTTTCATTTTGTGAATCTGGCTGCTGTTTCGGCCCTTCATCCTGCGGGGCTTCGACACATTCACGAATATGAAGCGCTCTCTCCGGACCTCCAAGGGATATTTCTTGAGTGGCTTGTTGCACAGGAACTCTGGCGGCGCGCTATTTTAGCGAACGTTGAAAATCCGGAAGCACTCGGATTTTGGGCTTCCAAAGAACATGAAATCGATTTTGTAACGCCGGACCATCACTTGATTGAAGTAAAGCGAGGGAGAGCTGGTCCACTTGATTTTTCCTGGTTTTCAAAAATATTTCCAAAATCAAAACTGATGGTCATTTGTGATACGCCATTTCAAACACAGAACATCACGGGCATGACGATAGAAGACTTTCTCTTAACAGCACCAACAACACTGAAGTACTCTGATGAATAAAATTTTTTCTGAATGACTGATGGAAAAAATGAGAGAAGAACGACTTGAATTTTCTGACCGCTTTGATGCTACTCGCAAAGCATTTGAGTTGATTCGTAACTGAACGTTGAGAAAGTATTAAATGGGTCTTTTATTGATACGGATAACATTCGCCATAAAATACATTTGTTCTGTTATAAAATGGATTCACGTGTTGGGTTGAGTAAACAAAAGAGCCATTTTCGGGATCAATCGTAATAACTTCAGGTGATACACCCGCGTTACGCAATGATACTAAAAGTAGTCCATCTTTAATTGGAGTTTTTTCTAATTGAAAAACTTGAGGATCCTCGATCGTTTGAGAAGCTCCTGAATATCTTGTGATATGAGCCAAATCATCTTTAATTTTAATCCTCCAAGTTGTCGTTTGCGATTCTGTATTTGTGTAACCTTTTTGCTCTATTTTCTTAGATGTTATATCATTCCAAAAACCTCCACTCACTAACTTGTTTGATTTACAGAGAAAATCATTCCCAGTAAGTTTGGTGCCGACATAAATTGTTTTTTCAGTGCACGCTGATGACAAAAAATCCCCCATATCAACAATAAATTCTTCATATTTTTTTACCTTTCTTTTTCGCAAGTACTTTTATTCTCTGTCGCTCAATTTTACTGACGGCCTTTTCAAAATCTTTTTCTACCGGACTCGGTTCATTCAGTGCTTTCTTGCGATAGCTTTCAAATTCCGTTTCTGCTTTAGCAACCGCGACTTCATGACTGATTTTTCCAGCATGGTTCAAAATGTCATGCTCTCCTATACGTAAGAAGTCATCGAGCTTTACAATCCAATCTCTCATATACATGGCTTTTTGCCGAACAGCCTGAAGTTCAGCAAATTCAAGATAGGCAGTGACAATCCTGTTAAGAAGCGTCAACTCCTTTTCGTGAAGATAATTTTTAGCAATAGAAACATCTGACTTTCGAGGTTTTGTTCCGGTCCAACTCGTGAGTCCCATATAAGGCTTTGAAGCATCAGCACGTTCTGAAATAATTTCTGCAGCTGTCTGTCCATGCACTGCCCAATGCATTTTGTTTTGAATCGTGGCAAAAAACTTTTGTGAAATTTCGGTATCAGGGTCGTAATCAATACTCGTAGCATAGATATCTAAAACTTTTCGCCAGAAGACTTTTTCCGATGAACGGATATCGCGAATTCGTTCCAATAATTCATCAAAGTAGTTGCCACCTCCGGATTGTTTCAGACGCTCATCATCCAGAGTAAAACCTTTAATCATGTATTCGCGTAATCGCTGCGTAGCCCAGATGCGAAACTGGGTACCTCGGTGAGAGTGGACTCTGTAACCCACGGATATAATGACATCGAGATTATAGGCCTCGATATCGCGCATGACTTGCCGATTTCCTTCATTTTGAACTGTTGCAAAATTTGCAACAGTTGAATCCGGAGAGAGTTCACTTTCTTCAAATATATTTTTGATGTGCTTAGAGATTACCGATTTATCTCTTTGAAAGAGATCAGCTATTTGATTGAGTGAGAGCCAAACGGTATCTTTTTGGAGCCGTACCTCAAGCCGAGTTTCCCCATCTTCTGTTTGATACAAAAGGATTTGTGATTCCGGTGATATCAATTGTGAACTTTTCTTCTTCATCATCTTTTATCTTTTCCCATTCAACTTCCACGGGAGTTTGGCTCTCATCTTTACGGTTACTTTATCCGCAACATAATAGAGACACGGGAGTGTATAGAGCGTAAAAAAGATCGAGACACCGATGCCCCAGTTGAGGGCCAGTGCCATCGGTTGAATGAAGGGATCGCTTCCGCCGATGCCATACGCAGCCGGGATGACACCAAACACAGTTGTCATCGTGGTCAGAAGGACAGAGCGAAATCGGACTTCACATCCTTTGATGATCATCTCTTTGAGATCGCCCCCCTCTTTTCTGAGGCGATTGATGAAAAGAAAAATGAGGGTCCCACCATCCACCACAATTCCCGTTAACCCTATGATCCCTAAGAAAGCGAGAAAGCCGATCGGCTCACCTGCAAGTCCAAAACCGATGACAACTCCCACAAGACCAAAGGGAACCGCGAGCATAATGATAAAGGTCTGCAAAAAGTTTCCGAAAGTCACAAGGAGCACAATAAAAATCATGAGCATCGCCGCAAACAAAGCGCGGAAAAGACTCTGCATCGATTCCTGCGTATCTTCATCCTCTCCACCATACGTAAAAGTGACGCCCTGATGTTCATGGGATATCGTTCCAAATTTCTTTTTCAATTGCCGATTCACTTCTTGTGAGGTGATTTTTTCGTCGTCAATATTCGCTGTTACCGTCACCACACGTTTGCGATCAAAATGTTTGATGAGACTTACGCCAGCCACTTTCTCAAGTTTCGCCACATCTGAGAGATGAATCAGATCTCCAGTTTTATTCAGAATTAAAAGAGACTCAATGGCTGCAAGATCGTGGCGTTTTTCTTCAGGGAGTTTTACCACCACATCGATTTCGTCATCTGTTTTTCGGATGGTCGTGGCTGTCATCCCTTGAAATGCTTGGCGTACGGTGGAAGCAATGTCTTGATACGAAAGCCCTGCTTGCAGCGCACGTTTTTCATCGACCACAATACGGAGTTCTCCCTTCCCTGGTTCGTAGTCATCTCGAATATCGTGCACCCCATCGATGGTCGTCAGTTCCTTTTTGAAAAGTTCCGCATGCGGCTCAAGTGACGTGAAATCATCTCCGCGGATCCTCACCGCAACAGGTTTTCCCACAGGTGGACCTGGTGGTACCGCATCAAAATTGACGCGCTCAAATCCAAGTGCACTCGGGTTTTGCACCTTTTCTCGGAGTGCTTGCATAATTTGGTCTGCATCCCGATCTCTTTTGGTTTCAGGCATCAGATAAACGCCTAACTGTCCAAGATGTGATCCTCGTTCCGTGAAGGGATCACCTGGTTCAAATTGAGTAATGCCAATCTTTGTGACCACATGATCGAGTTCATTTTTGGCAAGACTCATCGCGAGCTCTTCTAAAGGTCGCATGAGATCTTCCATTCTTTCAAGAGAGGTTCCCATGGGAGCAGCAGCGCGGATAAAAAAGGCTTCAATTCCTTTGGCGGGAAAGAGAACAAACTTCAGACCAAAAACTGCCACCAGAATCGCGCCAATGATGGTCCCGAACGAAATACCGGTGGTCCAGATCGGGTGTTTGAGAGAAAACTGGAGAGATTTTATGTAAGCGTTGCGCAGCCGGTCAAAGTAGTGATGCTGCCTCTTTTTTTCGAACGATGACACCCGTCCCCTTTTCGTGGGGCGACTCAAATCAGAAATGTGTGAGGGAAGAATAATGAACGCTTCCACAAGAGAAGCGAGAAGCGTGATGATGACGACTTTTGGAATATCACTGATAAATTTTCCAAAAATCCCACTCATGAAAAGAAGCGGCACAAATGCAATAATCGTCGTGAGCACCGTGGAGAGAATACCGCTCATGACTTCAGAGGTTCCGAGAATTGCGGCGTCGATATGCGACTTCCCCTCTTCTAAGTAACGCGAGATGTTATCCGCAACAACGAGATCTTCATCGACAAGCATGCCGATAACCATGATGAGTCCAAACATGGAAATAAGATTGATACTGATCCCAAAGAAGTTCATGGCGGCGATCGCTGAAAGAAGCGCTACAGCCATACCAGCGAGCGCACCAATCGCAATTCTTCCGGAAAGAAAAAGGACCATGGGAATCATGACGAAAATGAGTCCAATCCATCCATTTGAAACAAGCACATTTAATCGACGCTTGATGTAATACGAGATGTCATCAATAAAGGAGATTTCAAGTTCTGGATTATTTCGCTCCTTGAAATTTTCAACGAGTGTTGTGAGTTCTTCTTTGAGTCGAATCGCATCGGCCTTGTCTTTCTTGATGATCATGAGATTGATCGAACGCTCGCCATCGGTTTTCTGGATGATGCGTTCTTCTTCAAAGCTCTCTTTGACATTGGCAACATCATTCACTGTCACGCCATATCCTTCTTCATTCACGCGAAGAATGACATGCCGAATTTCTTCAGCGGTTTCGAGTTCGCCCGATGTGCGGAGGATCAATTCCCCCTCTTCTCCCTTATAAAGTCCTCCTGCGATATTGATGTTACGATTGGCGAGAACCTGCATCACCTGAGAAAGGGCAATGTGATGTGACGCCATTTTTTGAGGATTGAGTTCAACCCAAATTTCACGATCGCGCATACCATCGCGATAAACCGTCGATACACCTGAAAGATCGAGCATTTCAGTTTCAAGATTCCTGGCGATTTCACGAAGTGTCGTCTCAGGAAGATCACCAGAAAGAGATACCGAAACCAGTGGCGTATCGCGTGTTTTGAGTTCTAAAACTTTTGGATCTGCATCCAGATCAACCGGAAGGTCGTCTGCGGCATCGACTGCCTTTTGAATATCATTATAAACTTTGGTTTTATCGGGAGCGTCAGGTTCAATTTCCAAAATAATTTCGGAAAGTCCTTCCACCGAAACTGAATAGAGCTTTTTAATGTCATCAACTTCTTTGAGTTCCTTCTCAAGAGGAATCGTGATCCTTTTCTCGATCACTTCAGGAGGAGCTCCTTTATAGGGAGTGCTGACAATAATAATGTCAAAGGAGAAGTTGGGAAACGCTTCCCGTTCAATGCGAAAGAGGGCAAGCAGTCCACTCACCACGAGAAAAACAGAGATGGAATTGACCAGCAACGAATTTCGTACCGAAAATTCAGCAAGTTTCACGGGAATGTTCCTTCTGCAAGTTGAAGCGTATAGACCGATTCGATATAACGACGCCTCGCTTCAATGGCTCGTCGCTCCGCTTCAAGGAGATCATCTTGAAAACGAATGATCATCTCCGCAGAGGATCGACCTTGAGTATATTTATGAAACTCCGCGCGAAGTTTTGCACGCTCCAGTTCTTGCGCACGCGTGAGCTTCATGACTACCTCTTGATGGGAGCTGACGTCCTTATAAGCACGCGTTACACCATTTTCAATGCCGAGTTCCAAATCTTTCATCGCAAAAAGAGCTCTGGCGACTTCCGCCTTTGCGCGTCTTGCTCCTGCTCGTGCTGCACGGTTTTCAAGAGGGAGCTGTAGGCTTACGCCTACGGTCCAATTCGTATGATCCATACTCTGCACTGCAGAAGAGTAAGAGGGATCGATTTCATTGAGCGCGAGGGTTCCTGTGAGATCAAGTCTTGGCCATCGACTTAAGTTTTCCATTTTGAGCTTCACTTCAGAGTGTTCCAAATCTTTTCTAGCAGCGAGATAATCATTTCGATGCTCAAACGCATCTTTCAGAAGATCATTGAACTCTTTGTCGGGCGGTAAGAGCTTTTGAGGACCATCTTGAAGATGAAGCACGACATCAGGACCAATCTCGAGATCAGCACGAAGTGCTTCTTCAAAACGGGCTCTTTCACGTTCGGCAGAAAGAAGTTCCCCTTCACGTCGGAGAAAGATTGCCTCAGATGAGAGAACATCTGTTGACTGCGCTGTTCCAAGCTTTCGCTTTTCTCGTGTGGTGGAAAAAAAAGAACTCGAAGCTTTTACCGATTCTGCGAGCGCGTCATAATGTTGCTGTGCAAAAAAAAGATTCCAGAAATTGACAAGCGATCGAAAGATCACCTGCTGCACCGCATGTTTGGTGTGGAAATCAGCCGATTCATACGCTCGCTTTGCCATTTCCACCTGGCGACGATCATCGAGCCCAAGGGCATTTTGCACCAGCGACTGTGTCACGGAAAAAGAGAGAGTCGGTTCATAAAGAGGAGTAGTGGAAATAATAGGAACTCCACCAATCGCTGCCGCACCAAAAGTTTTTTGACGTTGATTGGTGAAGGAGAGTTCTGTTGTCGTGCCCGTAGGAATCTTTCGTGTGAGACTCACATCCCATGCTGTTGTGTCTGTTCGATCTCCAAAAAAAGTCGAAGCGCGCGCAGATGTATCGACATTGTGAAATGCTTCTGCTGAAAGATTTGTATCAAAAAGACTTTTTGTCTCGCGCAGATTTTCTTCTGCGATCTTTGTCTGAAGTTCTGTACGCTTAATCGCAAAATTCTTTTCGAGAACGAGTCGAACTACTTCATCAGTATTTAAAGTAAGCGATTCCGAAGCAAAAAGTGGAACTGAAAAGCAGAGCAGGAGACTGAGGCAGAAAAGGGAGCGAAACATGTTTCAGCTCCCTACCAACCTGGAAGAAGCATTGCAAGAATGCGTTCCATTTAACTGCGTTTCTGTTAAGTTTTTGCCTTCTTCTTTTTCTTTGCTTGGAGAGCTTCAACATCACGTCTTTGCTTCGGTGTGAGGCCACAATTTTTAAGCTGTTTCTGAAGATGCGATCCTGTAATTCCAAAACCATCGAAAAAATCTTGTACGCGTTGTGGAGAAAAAGAGTTCTTCGGACTTCCTTCTAATGTGGGGAAAATTCCGAGCCGAGAAACGGGATCCGCATAACACGATTCATCTGATTCTCGTGGAGTAAAACCGATATCCCGAACAAATCGACCCGTATCAATGTCGTTCATTTGAGTTAATCGTACAAACATCAGGATGGTCAGAACAATCGGCAAAATGGCAGTGAACCAGGAGGCGATGTCCCAATCCGTCCATTGGTAAACTCACCCATGATTTTTTCGATTGTTGAAGATGCACTATAAGAAGTTGGATGATGGTCAAAGCGCTACACTTACCATCCAAAAGCTTTCACAATCCGTTTTCGTTTTGGGCTATCAGGTATTTTTTGCATAACGAGTTTTTGGACCAGCGCAGAAAATGTTTCTACGGGTATAGTGATTGTTTCGGCTTTGTGATCAATATTAGTAATGCTTCTCGCACGAATTATCTTTGCCACATCGACTAAATCTGACTCAATGAGCCCTGCAGGAAGTGTTAAGACTTGATTTAACCATACTTCACTACATGCAAGAAATTCTTTTTCATTTTTCCATGCACGAATCAATATTCCGTATTGAATTTTCTTGAGGAAAGGACGTCGTTGTATCAAACGATTTGAATCTCCAAACTGTCGATTAATCCATGAAAGTCCATAACGAAAAAGTTCAAAAGCTTGAACATCACTTATAGGAGAACGGGCAATGCTTTTTACCGCATAATCAAATAAAAGAGCTTGGTCGTTGCTATCGGAGACCTTTCCGCTTTCTTCAATCGCCGCTTGATATATTCGTGTCGCCTGGTCAAAAAAACCTGTTTCTTCAAAGTGATAGGCTGACCATCGAAGCACATCTCCACGATATCTTTCCGGATCATCTTCGTGCTTATACTTCCACTTCTTTTCAATCGTAGCATCCAAAAGTGCTCTTGCAGCTTCCAATCTCTTCTGTGGATTGGAAATCCCCCGAATACTAATAACAGCATGCTTGTGGATGCTTATCCCATGTAGTGCACCGGCATAATCCAAAAGGGTCACAGATACAGCACTTAAAACTGTAGCTCGATCTTCTGGTGTTAGAAAAAGATCGTTTGCAACGATTCCTATGTATCTCAAAAAATCAATGTAAACATCGTAAAGAGCCTTAGGAAGCAATGTATGTGGATAACGACCCGAAATTGATCTTATAAAAGAGAGAGTTCTCTCTTTTGGATCTGATGAATTTTGAAGATGGCCAAGCCATTCTCTTGCTACTTCTTCATTTTCCTCCCTCTCCATCCGACAAACAAAATAGAGAAAGGGGTCATGAAAATAAGATTCAGCACGTTCGATGAGCGTACGAACATATTCATAACCACTCAACTCACCCGTATCTTCACCATTTTGAGTTCCATCGCCGTTGTGATCAACCAGACGTCCACTGTCTGTTTGTGGCCAAAACATTGTCTGACCACTCCTATAAATAGTAACGCTTTTACTTAACCCAAGCTCTTTGATTTCTATTCCAGTTTCTCCATGGAAACTAATGTGTATCTGCTCTCTACAGAGGTGTGTCAGTGGTGTTCCAACATAAGTATGATTCCCAAGCTTGCTTCCTCCTGTGAAAAAAAGTTTCCGAGCCAATGTAGGAGGAAAAAAGGTCGACGGAACTTTCAAAATGTAATCGCGAACTGCTGTGACACATTCTTGTTCCGAAAAAGTCCGTTCTGGATTCCCGCACGCTTTTGCATCTTCTTCACATCGAGCGATGAGAGTTCGATCGCTAAGAGAAGCGCAGATTCGAGATCTTAATCGAGTACCTGTATCACCTGCTGAATTCATCTCGTTTCACCTTTTCTCTTTATACTTCGTCGAAAGTGAAAAATAGTTGCGTAAACTTTTTTACCGAATATTTTAGAAAAGCATGAAGAGCATCACTACCGTCAGAACGATAAGAGCGATGACGGTAAACCAGCAGATAAAATTTCCCAAACGACTGTTGGTGAATTCTCCCATAATCTCTTTTCGATTAATGAGAATGAGCATGAAGATGAGAATGAACGGAAGAAGAATACCGTTGAGCACTTGAGAGAAAACCATGATGAAAAAAAGTGGGAAGTTTGGAATGAGAACCACAAGCGCGCCGATGACGAGGATCGCCGTGAAAAGGCCGTAGAAGTGCGGAGCTTCACGAAATGTTTTGTTGATCCCTGCTTCAAACCCTAACCCTTCACACACATAATAAGCTGTCGTGAGCGGCAACACCGATGCTGCAAAGAGAGAAGCATTGAAAAGCCCAAAGGCAAAAAGCCACGAACAATATTTTCCTGCAAGTGGTTCTAAAGCAAGTGCAGCATCAGATGCAGTTTCGACTCGTATCCCTGCTGGATAAAGAACAGCGCCGCAGACCACCATAATAAAAAAGACAACAAGTCCTGCCATAATGCATCCGACCCAAATATCCCACCGACAGAGTCGATAGGTCTGCACATCGATCCCTTTTTCCACCACAGAAGCCTGCATATAAAATTGCATCCACGGAGCAATCGTCGTTCCGACCACACCAATGAGCATATAAAGATAGGAAAAGTTAAATTGGAGATGTGGTTGTAAAGCTGCCTGTCCAACCTCTTGCCAATCAGGAGCTGCCATAAAACCAGAAATAATATACGTCCCATAAAAGAGACAGGCAATGAGAAAAACTTTTTCAACCGAATGATAATTTCCTTTGACGACAAGCAACCAGACAAAGAGAGCTGAAAGAGGAACAGAAATAAACGCGGGAACATGAAAAAGTTGAAGCGCGGCAGCAACACCTGCAAATTCCGCCATGGTGTTTGCAATGTTCGTCACCAAAAGCGCAAGCATCACGTAAAACGTAATCTTCACTCCGAAATGTTCACGTATGAGATCAGCGAGTCCCTTGCCGGTCACTGCTCCCATCCGAGCGCTCATTTCTTGAATAACGACTAGGAGCACAATAATCGGGACCACCGACCAGAGAAACGCATAGCCAAAATGAGCGCCCGCAATCGAATAGGTCGCAATACCACCAGCATCATTATCGACATTCGCCGTGATAATTCCCGGACCCAGGACCGCAAAAAAAAGGGCGAGATTTTTCCAGATGCGCTTCATGAAATCGATGACCTCTCTCCCCATAACTCTTCAATAACGATCGAAAAAACGTCGTCGACGGTAATAATCCCTTCAAGAATTTCTTGATCGTTAATAACAGGAGCTACAAAAAGATTATATTTATCAAATGTTTGCGCAACATCCTTCATGGTGTCGTTGATGCGAAGCGCTGGAGGGGAACGAAGCATCAAGTCTTCGATATTCATTTCAAGGGGAGCCAAAAGAAGCATGCGCATCGTCACAACCCCCACCAGTTTTTTCCCTTCATCGACAACATAAGTGCTTTGAATCGTTTCAACCTGTTTTCCTCCTTGACGCATCAATTCAATGGCCTCCCCTACTTTCATGGAAGGGGTAAGAACAAAATATTCTGTTGTCATGAGTCCACCTGCTGAATCAGTTTCATGCTTCAGAAGCCCCGAAATCTCCCTCGCTTTTCGGATCGAAAGTTCACCCATAATACGAGCGACATCCCGTTTTGAAAGAGCCTGGAGAAGATCGGTCGCTTCATCAGCAGGCATGCGTTCAAAAAGTGCAACGGCTGCCTTGGTATCAAAATCTTCGATCAGATCGCGTTGCCATTTCAAGTCGAGCTCTGTCAAAATATCGACCTGACGCGCAACATCGAGCGTGCGGAGCAGAGCTGATCGCTGATGAGGATCAAGCTCCATGAGCATCTCAGAAATATCCGAAGGGGGAATATGACGAAGTGACTCCTGATCCACATTGAGTTTGACCCTTCCTGCAGCATCACGAATGGAAAGAGGCTGAACATATTTCCAGGCAATAAATCCGTTGAGAATCAAATAGGAGGCATGACGATTGAAAAGACGAACGATGGCATCGATGGTTTTCTCCCACCCCAGTCTTCTCACCAGTCCCCGCATGCCAACATCGACGTGAGCAAGTCGAAGCTCACCTCCTACAGACAATAAATGAATATCATTCACGCGCACAACTTTTCGGTTATACGTATCGACAACTTGTTGATCGAGAATACTTTGACGAAGTGTCGGAACCCCTTCTTGCTGATATTTTTTCTGCGCACCAAAAGAATCTAAAGCGCCTTTGAGACGAAATTGTTCTTCAGAAAAAGTGAATTGACTCCAAGGGATCGTAAAAAAATTTTTTTGTACGATCCCCACAGTAACGACTAAAGCTGTAAGTTTGGGATAAGACCCACTTAGATCTGCAAAGAAGTCATAAGGATGACCGAGAAAACGGCCATATCGATCAACGACATCTTTTTTCAGAAGTTCTGTAAAAAATGTGAACATGAGTTTCCTTACGAGAGACTTTTCAAAACAATGCAACGTCATCCCTGCGAAAGCAGGGATCTCATGGAATCACTGGGATTCCCGCTTTCACGGGAATGACATCACTTTGTTAAAGAACATCAATCACATCGGGTAAAGGCTCTTCTGGAGCAAAGAGTTGTTTCTCCAGTCGCTCACGACAAAGTCCCACAAGTGTTTCAGCTTGCTCTGTCGTCAGAATCCCTCGATCGAGCATGCCACGAATTCGGTGACGTAAATTTTTTGCATAGGCAAGGCGCTTCAGTCCCGCTGGATCCACCTGCAAACAAGGGGCATGCTCAGGGTCAGACAAAAATCCTCTGACACTGTTCCATGTGAGATCCAGATATCGTTGACGGTTTTCCTCTTCAAGCTCCCATTGTGATTGCATGGCGTAAAGTTTTAACGTCTCACGAGTGCTTCTCATCTTTTGAATGATGAGAATCGTATTAAAAATACGCTTGTTCGTGGAAAAAGAAAAAAGCGTCTTCCGAAGAACTCGCTCCAGAAGCTGATCAAATTCGTCAATAGAATGGACTGGAATTTTTGCAAGTTGTGCCCAGGCTTCATCTGGAACTTTCAGATCAAAGCGCATTTCCCAATAGGTGTGGGAGAGAAGTCGTGTGGGATAACTGCGCACTATTTTGAAAGGGACATAGTAATTGTGCGCAACCACATCCATCGCAAGGTGAACCAGATAACCATAACTCGCCGCGCGTTGCCGATCGGTTTGTGCTTCAGAGAGAATGAGTTTTCCCATCCGCCAGTTGTGACAGTGGTGATGATATCCAGCATATTTTTTGCCGACAATAATATCAGGACTGGTCACACCATAAATAAAATCCTCAGGAAATTGTTGAATCAACCTTGCAATAAAGGGAACGACGAACGTCGCATCCGCAAGAATGCGCATGGCCATTTCGACGTGTGTTCCTGGACCCCACGCATAGGCCTCTGAAGGGGAAAAAAGAAGAAACCAAAGAATCATCATGACAAAAAACATAACTTCTCTATATAAGTGAACAACGAGTAAAGGCAAGCAAAGCCGCCATGTCCAAAGAAAAAATATTACATGAAGTTCATTCCTACCTTGAACATCAGCGAGCCATGGGAATTACTGAAATTCCGATCATGAAAAAAATAGCTCAAAAAAAAGAATCTCTTTCATCAACAGAAAAACAAAGTCTTCTGGAAAGCTTTTCTCAGGAAATAAGCGCCTGCGCCAAATGCAGACTCTGCAAAGGACGAAGCCGAGTTGTTTTTGGAGTTGGGAACCCAGACGCTGAGCTCATGTTTGTCGGTGAAGCTCCGGGGTATGATGAAGACCGACAGGGCGAACCTTTTGTCGGAAGAGCAGGGAAACTTCTCAACAAAATTATTGAAGCGATGGGTTTTGAGCGTAAGAATGTCTTTATTGCGAATGTGGCAAAATGTAGACCTCCCAACAATCGCACTCCCAGCGATGATGAAATGCAGGACTGCCTTCCCCATCTCCGACGTCAAATTGAAATCATTGATCCCAAAGTGATTGTCTGCCTTGGCAGTGTGGCGGCACGCGGTCTTTTGCAAACCGAGCAAAAAATAAGTCAGATTCGAGGTCAGTGGCAGACATGGGATGGAATCAAAGTGATGCCGACCTACCATCCAGCCTTTCTTCTGCGAAATCCCGACATGAAAAAATTTGTGTGGGAAGATATGAAAAAAGTAATGACGTTACTGAATCGTTGAAAGAAATTTTTTCTTCTCTCGTTTCTCTCCTGAGGGCGAAATCACAGGTTCTGCTTCTGAGGCAATCGTCGGTTTCGGGAGCGCATAACAGACAACTCGGTTACGTCCTTCTTCCTTGGCTCGATAGAGAGCAATATCTGCATGATCAATGAGATCATCAATTTCTGCGACATCATCGGGAAAAGTCGCAATCCCGACCGAAATGGAAATGGATCCTTGAAAGAGCGTCCGATCGCCTCGCGACTGTTCTTCAATCAATCGTCGCATCTTTTCTCCGACCACAATGGCGCCTCGTTTATCGGTATCCGGCAACAACAAAATAAATTCTTCTCCTCCAAAACGTGCGGCCGTATCCACTTCGCGTAAATTATTTCGAAAGACCGCTCCCAGCGCACGAAGCAGTTTATCTCCTTCGAGATGACCATGAGTATCATTATATTTTTTAAAGTAATCGACATCAATCATCAGAACAGAGAGGTCACGACGGAAACGCACTGCCCGCTTCCATTCCACTTGAATCATCTGTTGAAAATATCGGCGATTCGCAAGACCCGTTAACTCATCCTTGATCGAAAGCTCTCTGGTTTTGGTGTAAAGCTGTGCATTCGCAAGAGCAAGCGCAACTTGATTCGCCACAAGTGAAAGCATTTTGACATCCGCAGCGGTGAATGCGCTCGTTTGCGCACGACCAAAATTGATGACACCCAAAACATTTTTCTTATAGATGAGAGGAAGAGAAAGAAATGAAAGACTGCGAGAGAGTTGCTTTCCCTTATAATGAAGAAATCGCGTCTCTTCTCGAGTATCCCGAATATAAATTTTTCTCCCTGATTTTGCAGCAAGACCTGAAATACCTTCATCTTCATGAAAAATAGTTCGAAGCACGGCTTCATCATCGGTAAAGCCATACGCAGCGCGAACATGCAGCTCCTCTTTCTTTTCATCAAAGACCATGACCGCAAATTCTTCGATTTCCAAAGATTGTTTCAGAGTTTGCGTAATCATGGTGTAGAGATCATCCAGATCCACAACACTATTCACCTGCTGGCCGATCGCATAGAGCATAGCCATATCTTTAATGACGTTCTCTAAATGCGCATTCGTATGAGAAAGGACATGTTCTTTATGCTGCAACAGAGATTGCAGCTCTCGGTGTAGCTCAGTGAACTCTTCTTCTGCAGAAAAAGAATCGGAAGATTCTCCTTTTTCCAAGCGAATGGTTTCGAAAAGTTGACGAACAGGACGATCAAAAAAGAAATAACTTCCAGATGTGGTGGCAATCGCCACTGCCAACAGTGAAGCAATTCCAAACCAAATGTGCAGCTCAAACCCCAAGAACGTTTGCGTGAGATCGGCGCCAAAAAGAACAACCAGAAGGCGCAGACACCATACCGCTGCATACGCAGCCCCGGCAAAGAAGAGAACCTTGACCGGAACCGAAAGGCGCAGTAAGTTTTTCTTCATTGTTCCCAAAGTTATCATCGTCCTTTTCTATAACGGGGTTATCGGTCACCGCAAGAGAGAGTTGTCAAATCTTTCGACGAAAAAAAGAAATGCGATTTCAACTCCTTAAAACTGTTATGTTTTCCGCTCTTTTGGCTAGCGGGTTGACCTTTTTCTCCTCTGACGTTTTTCCCTCCACCCCTCCTTCAATTCGAGTCCAAGTGTTGGATCAGATGACAGAGATCATCCTGCAAAGCTCAAGTCCTGGTTTTGTGGTCACAGATGACAAGGAAAAAACACGCACGTTCAAAAAAACTCAACTTCACCTTATTGCAGAGGGACAAAATCGTTTTCGGCTTGATTCGAAACTCCTGACATCAGGATTTCTGAAGATCACCCATCCCCTCTCCACCTTTACGATTGCACATCGCACCTTTCATGGAACGCTTTTGATTGCTTCTGCATCGGAAAAAACATTCATGGTCATCAATGAACTTCCTTTGGAGTCTTATCTCGTCGGCATTATCAATAGTGAAATCTCTTCGAGCTGGCCTTTAGAATCGATCAAAGCGCAAGCGGTTGCAGCACGAACATACGCATCTGCAACGCTCGATCGGACCAAACAGAGTTCTCGCCTTTTTGATATTCGAGGGACGGTGGATGATCAAGTCTATCACGGCACACATCTCGATGATGCACGATCTGCAAACGCCGTGAAAGCAACGGCAGGAGAAGTTCTCGTGAAAGCAAAAAAACCTCTCATGGCGTATTATCACAGTTGCTGCGGTGGACAAACTGAGCACGCACATAATGCTTGGGAACACAGTCATGGACCTCCAACGGTCATTGATCATTTTTGTGAAAAAAGTCCGAAGCTCACTTGGGAATATCGAATTCCATTACATGCTTTTGAACAACTCCTTCGAAAAAATGGACATGCGATGAAAGGGCTCCTCGATATTTCGACAACACAACTCCCAGATTCACCGCGAAATAGTTTGGTTTTAATAACGGATCAAGATCGGCTTCACACAATTTCAGCAACTGAGATTCGAAAAATATTTGGGTATCAAAACATTCGAAGCACATGGTTCAATGTTGGCATAGAAAACGGCGCAGCCGTTTTTGCAGGACGCGGGTATGGACACGGCGTCGGCATGTGCCAGTGGGGAGCGAAGGGGATGGCTGAAGCAGGACATAACTATCGTGATATTTTGAAATTTTATTATTCTGATGCTGAATTGATGAAAACTTATTAAAAACCCATTTCAAAATGTTACTTATTTGTTACGGGTCCTGCCACCTGCGGTGTTCCGGCCCTCCGCTAAAGACGGAGACCTCCCGGAACACGCTCCGGTGTCACCCGAATCTTGATCTATTTTGAAATGGGTTTTTATGAAATTGTCTGACTTCAATTATACATATCCAAAAGAGCTGATCGCGCAGCGTCCGCTGAAAGAACGCGATGCCAGTCGCATGATGGTCATTGATCGCACAAAAAAAAACTGGGAACATTCAACGATAAAAAAACTTCCTGATTTTCTTCAGCCACAAGAGCTTCTTGTAATCAACAACTCCAAAGTTCTCCCCTCTCGTCTCTTTGGAGAAATTCGAAAGAAGAAAATGGAAGTATTACTTGTGGAACAGGATTGTAGGGGCGCACAAGAAATTTGGCGATGTCTCACTAAAAAAGCCAAACGTATTCGTCCTGGAGAGAAAATATTTTTTGGGATGACCGCTCACGCAACGGTCATCGGCCATGAAGATATCTATTTGCTCCTCGCATTTGAACCAGGCCATCGGCTTCGCGCAATAGAACGACGAGGAGTTCCTCCTCTTCCTCCTTATATTGAACGTGAAGGGATTGAATCTTATTCCGATGAGGATCGAGAACGGTATCAAACGATCTACGCCAAAGAAGAGGGCTCAGCCGCAGTTCCTACCGCAGGTTTACATTTTTCAGATACTCTTTTGGAGAGCTTGCACACAAAAGGAATAGAGATCGTTCCTGTCACCTTGCATGTTGGAATTGATACTTTCCGGCCTGTGCAGACGGAACAGATCGAAGAACATCGCATGCATGGCGAGGAAGTTTTTATCTCTGAAGACGCAGCGCAAAAAATAAACACGGCAAAACAGATGAACCGTCGCATCATCGCATGTGGAACCACAACGGTACGAGCGTTGGAATCCGCTTGGGATGGAGAAAAAATCGTCGCGGGATCAAAGCGTACTGAGCTTTTTATCACACCTGGTTTTCAATTTCAGGTCATTGATGGACTGATCACCAATTTCCATCAACCCAAATCGACACTTCTGATGATGGTTTCTGCTTTTGTGGAACGTGAATTCTTACTCGAATGTTATGAAGAAGCCATCAAGGAACGATATCGCTTATTTTCTTACGGCGATTGTATGCTGATTCTATGATTTACCAATAACTAACTGGCAGTTATTGGTAAAGGTAACGGTACATCTCTCATGGTTGATATTTCTTTTTCTCATGTAACGAAACACTATGAACGTTCGGCCTTCCCAGCGCTTGACGATATCCACATCTTTTTTGCGGATCATGAAACAACAGCAATTATCGGCGCGAGTGGAAGTGGGAAATCAACGCTTTTACAACTCATCAACGGACTGCTTCGTCCTTCATCGGGAGCAGTACATCTTTTCGGAACTCCCATCGATTATCAACATATCACCTTACTTCGTCGGAGCATCGGCTATGTTGTCCAGGGAACCGGGCTCTTTCCTCACTTGACGGTAAAAGAAAATATCAGCCTGCTTGGGAAAATCACGCAATGGGACAAAAGAACACTCCATGGAAGAATCGAAGAGCTTATGACACTGGTAGAACTCCCATCCCATTTTGTGACACGTTATCCTCACGAACTCTCCGGAGGAGAACAACAGCGAGTTGGTTTTTGTCGCGCCCTCTTTTTAAATCCACGCATTCTTCTTTTAGACGAAGCCTTTGGAGCCCTTGACGCCATTACCAAACAAGAAGTGCATAAAGAATTTCTGCGACTCAAACCCTTGAAGACCACAACGATTCTCGTCACCCATGATGTACGTGAAGCATTGAAACTTGCGGAACATATTATCGTGTTACACGAAGGACGTATTATTCAACACGGAACCGTAGAAGAAGTGCGGAAAAATCCTGAAAGCAGCATCACCAAAAAATTATTTGAGGCACAACTTTCATGAAGATCATTCTCTTCATATTCTTCTTTCTCTTTGCTCCACATACGATGGCTCAAACTGAGCGCCCTCTTGTCATCGGCTCTTTCATCGATGTCGAAGGTCGCATCTTAGGCGAGATGTTCGCGCAACTACTCGAAGATCGTGGCGTTGAAGTGAAGCGACAACTTGGACTGGGCGGTCCAACGGTCTGTTTTGAAGCCCTCAAAGCAGGGGAGATCGATCTCTATCCGGAATATTCAGGAAATATTCAGGCACAGATGAATAGGCCGCATGCACTCCCCTATCGTGCATTACAACAGGTGACGAAAGAAACATTTGGGTTCGAGTTGTTAGACCCACTTGGATTTAACAATACCTATGCTTTTGTTGTGCGCACTGAAACGGCCAAAAAATTTCATTTGAAACGCATCAGCGATCTCGTCTCGATTCCAGGTCTTCGATATGGTCTCAGTCATGACTTCCTCCGCCGTTTTGACGGTTGGCCAGGTCTTGCGAAACTTTATGGCATCAAAGCAACGCCCCTTGGCATTGATCATGGCCTCTCTTATCAAGCACTGGCACAAAAAAAAGTTGATCTCATTGATGCCTATTCCACAGATGGAAAACTGAAAAAATTTGACCTTGTTTTTCTGGAAGATGATCGTCACTTTTTTCCACTTTACCTTGCTGGCCCTCTCATTCGACCCAATATTGATAAACGTGCGAAAGAAATTTTAGGTGAACTGACAGGAAAACTTTCAGATGAAAAAATGCAAAGCATTAATGCTCTTGTTGAACTTGATGGAAAAAGTTTTGCGGAAGCTGCCGAACATTTCTTGCGTGAAGCAGATCTTCTTGAGCAACAAAGAACACTGCTTGTCCCGAGAAAATGGCAGGAACTCCTTCAAAGAACTTTCACCCATATTTGGCTGAGCGCTGCTGCCCTCTTTCTTGCCATGGTGATTGCGATTCCGCTTGGCATTCTCGTGTATCGATTTCGTTTCCTGGCGCAACCGCTTCTCACCTTCACCAGTATTTTGCAGACGATTCCTTCGATCGCACTTCTCGCATTTATGATCCCACTGTTTGGAATTGGGGTGAAGCCCGCCATCATTGCACTTTTTCTCTATGCGCTTCTTCCGATTGCTCGCAACACCACAACTGCGCTTCTCTCCATTGATCCTGTTTTGAAAAAAGTTTCACTCGGAATGGGACTGAGTTCATGGCAACAACTTCGTTATATTGAATTTCCCCTTTCGATGCCGCACATCCTCGCAGGGATTCGCACTGCAGCCGTGATGACGATTGGAACGGCGACCCTCGCTGCTTTCATTGGCGCTGGAGGGCTTGGAGAGCCGATTGTCGCGGGACTGAATTTAAATAATCCCGCAATGGTGATGGAAGGAGCAATTCCATCTGCTTTGCTTGCAATCCTGACTGAATACGGTTTTGAACTTTTAGAACGATGCCTGATTCCCAAACATCTCACCCAAAAAGTGTCGGAGAGATAAATCTTGCTCTCAACTTACCAATAACTAACTGTCAGTTATTGGTATATTGGTAAGTTGACATTCAGCTCTATTCTCTCAATAAGCAGCGCATGTTTCGATTTGAACTCATCAAAACTTCTTCGCAAGGGACTCGTGGACGTATTGGAAAAATGACGACAGCGCACGGAGAAATCACCACTCCCTGTTTTATGCCAGTTGGCACACAAGGCACGGTGAAAGGTATCACACCAGAGGAATTAAAAACGCTTGGCGCACAGATTATCCTTGGGAATACCTATCATCTTTTTCTGCGGCCAGGACATGATCGAATCAAACGACTTGGCGGACTTCATCGGTTCATGAACTGGGATCGACCGATTCTCACCGATAGTGGTGGCTATCAAATTTTCTCGCTTGCGGATCTCCGTTCCAAATTTACCGATGACGGAGTCGAGTTTCAAAGTCACTTGGATGGAGGAGAAAAACATTTTCTCTCGCCAGAGCTCGCGATTGAAATTCAAGAAGCGCTTGGATCGGACATCATGATGGTGCTCGATGAATGCACACCTTACCCCGCTGATGAAGATCAGACACGTAAATCTATGGAACTCTCGCTTCGATGGGCGCAGCGATGTTTACAAGCACGCACTTCAAACAATGCACTCTTTGGGATTGTGCAGGGAGGAATGTATCCGCATTTGCGTAAAGAATATATTGAGCGATTGCTAGACATATCGCTTAAAACAGCGGGTCTGTCTGCTCGGTCCTTGCGCGCTCCAGTAGGTGCTGACAAGGACCATCGCAGCGACCCGCTGAACACAGCTCATGACCAAGATGTTCACCAAGCTATTCATGAACACTTTGACGGTTTTTCCATTGGCGGTCTCTCTGTCGGCGAGCCGACATCGATCATGTATGAAATCACAGAAGTGTGTACGTCACTTCTGCCAAACGACAAACCTCGTTATTTGATGGGTGTGGGAACTCCTGAAAATCTGCTTGAATGCATCGACCGCGGCATCGATATGTTCGACTGCGTTTTGCCAACGCGAAATGCGCGAAATGGATATCTCTTCACTTCCACCGGAGATATCAATATCCGCAATGCACGACATTCCGATGACGGCACACCGTTGGATAAAAATTGCCAATGCTACACCTGTAAAAACTATAGCAGAGCTTATCTGCGTCATCTCTCGCTTGCAGGGGAGATGCTTGGAGCAAGACTTGCCACACTTCATAATTTACATTTTTATCTCGATTTGTTAGAGCGAGTTCGCGTTTCATTACAAAAAGAAACCTATCCCGAATTTAAAAAAGAATTTCTGTTACAACGAAAGAAAGGATTACCATCATGATTGCAGAAACAGCGCCAGCAACGCAGGGGAATTTTTTGACCTCTCTCATGCCTCTTCTTCTTATTTTTGGTATTTTCTATTTTCTTCTGATTCGTCCCCAACAGAAACAACAGAAAAAACATCGTGAGATGCTCGGCGCTCTTAAAAAAGGGGACAAAGTCATTACTCGCGGCGGTGTCTATGGCACTGTTTTTGGAATTACCGAGAATCAAGTGACGCTCGAAATCGCCGACAATGTGCGCATTCAATGTACACGCGATGCAATTGCAACCATTATCAACTCTTAAGACACCATGATGCCCACAACCTGGAAATGGAAAGTTGCTCTTCTCGGATTTTTAACCCTTCTCTCTCTCTCTGTTGTGCTTCCTTCTTTTTTGGGAGAAAAAACACCTTCATGGATGCCTCAAAAAACGATTCATCTTGGCCTCGATCTGCAAGGTGGCATCTACGTTGAATTTGAAGTCGAGGTGGACGAAGCCATTCAGAACAAAGTGGAACTACTTGTTGACGAACTGAAAAAAACAGTCGCCGAAAAAAATATCTCTCTGACGGAAATAACTCAGCAAACCTCTCCAAAACATACCATCCTCATACGAGGAAATACCGAAGCGATTCAAGCGACGGTGGATGTCATCGAACAAAACTATCAAGAGACTTTGGTTTTTGAGGGATCAGAAAACGGCACCGCAATTTTTCGGCTTGATGAGAAATATCATAAATATCTTTATGACCAAATGATCAAACAAGCGCTTGAAAAAATTCGAAATCGTGTCGATCGTTATGGAGTTGCTGAACCCTCGATTCAACGCTTAGGTTCTCATCGCATTGCCGTTGAACTTCCTGGCATTGATGATCCTGATCGCGCCATTGAAATTGTAAAAAAAGCAGGCGTGCTTGAATTTAAAATGGTGGATGAACGACTTTCTCAAGCGGAGCTTATCAGACTGATCGATGAAGCGCGCAAAGAGCATTCAATCGCTCAAGATAATTTTTCCATTGAAACGGCAAAAAAATTAACAGAGCTTCTTCAGTCTCAACTTCCCGAAGGAACTGAAATTGCTTTTGAAGTGACGTACGATCCGATTGCTCGAAAAATAACGGGGGGAACTCCTTATCTTCTCTCCAAAAAAATTGAAGTCAGCGGTGAAATGCTTCGTAATGCTCAGGTGAATGTTCAAAACAATGAACCTTATGTCGGCATTGCTTTTGACGCTCAAGGGACCGAACGTTTTGCGGATACCACAAAAAATAATGTTCAGAAACGTCTCGCCATTCTTCTTGATGGCGTCGTGACCTCTGCTCCTGTCATTCAAGAACCAATCCTCGGCGGACAAGCTTCCATTAGTCTTGGATATGGAGCGTATCCTGATCTTCTCAAAGAAGCAGAAGATCTTGCTCTGGTCCTCCAAGAAGGAGCGCTTCCAGCACGACTTACCGAAGCAACAAAAACAGTTGTCGGTCCAAGTCTCGGCGCTGATTCCATTCGAGATGGAGTGACAGCAACCGTCATCGGCGCCATTGCCATCTTTATTTTTATGCTTCTTTATTACAAAGGTTCTGGACTCATCGCAAATGTCACTCTTGTTCTCAATCTTCTGTTCATTCTCTCGGCTCTCGCTTTGTTGAAAGCGACGCTCACCCTCCCTGGAATTGCCGGTATTGTCCTCACGCTCGGCATGGCGGTTGATGCCAACATTCTTATCTTTGAACGCATTCGTGAAGAATTGCGACTTGGAAAATCTGCGCGAGCTGCAGTTGAAGCGGGATATCACAATGCCATGCGCACGATTATTGATGCGAACGTCACGACCGTTATTTCGGGCATTGTGCTGTATCAATTTGGCACCGGCCCTATTAAAGGCTTTGCTGTGACTCTTATCCTTGGTCTTGTCATTAGCATGTATACTGCCTGCCTCTGTTCGCGAATGGTCTACGATTACTTCCTGACCGTCAAACGTGTTGAAAGGATTTCCGTATGAAGTTTCAGATTCCTTTTTCGAAAATCGAACCTCTCTCTCTTGGCATTTCAATTCTTGCCGTGATTGCTTCTGTGGTCATCATTCTCGTTCGAGGATTTAACTACGGCATCGATTTTCAAGGAGGAGCAAAGTTGGAATATCAATTTGCAGAAACCGTCAATGAAGAAAAAATCCGCCAACTTCTGAAACCTCTCAAGTTAGGAGATGTCAGTGTTGTGCGCTTTGGAAAAGCTGAAGATAATCGCATGAGCATTAAAGTGGAACTTCCCGAAGAACATACAGCCATTGGACCTATGATTACCACAGAGTTGGAAAAATCTTTTGGACAGGGAAACGTGAAACTCGAACAAGAAGAGACGGTTGGTCCACGAGTAGGAAAAGAACTGCGAAAAAAAGCATGGCTTACGATTCTTTTTTCCTGGCTCCTGATGTTGATTTATATCGGATACCGATTCGATTTTCTTTTTGCGCCAGGCGGCATTATTGCTCTTATTCACGATGTTGTGATCACGCTCGGTTTTTTCTCTCTTTTGGGAAAAGAAATTAATCTGACCATTCTCGCTGCTATCTTAACCCTGATCGGTTATTCCATTAACGATACGATTGTTATTTTTGATCGTATTCGTGAAAATAAACATCGCATCTCTCTCTCCACGCTTACTGCTGTTGTTGATGAAAGCTTGAATGCAACGCTTTCGCGAACGATCATTACTTCTTTAACGGTCTTCTTTGTCGTGGTGGTGCTCTTCCTCAAGGGTGGCGGAACTCTGCATGATTTTGCCTTTGCGCTCATCATTGGTGTCATTGTTGGAAGTTATTCCACTCTTTTTGTCGCAACGCCGGTGTATAAAGCTCTTTATCGTTCTCAAGCTCGGTCAAAAAAATGAGCTGGAAGATTTTGCCCGAAAACACTCTTGTTCAAAAACATCTCGCCAAAGAACTTTCTCTTCACCCCATCACGGCACAACTATTAGTGAATCGCGGTATTTTCGATATTGAAAGCGCGCAGCGCTTTTTGAGTCCGCGGCTGGCTGATCTTCCTGATCCCTTTTCTCTTATCGATATGGCCCCTGCGGTGACTCGGATTCTGCACGCTCTTCAAGAACATGAACAAATCGCCATTTATGGTGATTACGATGTCGACGGCATCACCGCCACAGCGCTTCTCGCCCGCTTTTTTCACAGCATCGGCACTTCCGTGCTCACCTATATTCCGCATCGAATCGAAGAAGGTTATGGACTGAGCCAAAAAGGAATTGAATACTTGAAACAAAAAGGAGCGCAGCTCCTGATTACGGTGGATAACGGAATTGCTGCAAAAGAAGAAATTGCGTTTGCAAAAACGCTCGGCATGGAAGTGATTGTCACAGATCATCATACTGTGGGGCTTTTGCCCTCTTCTGCGATCGCCGTCGTGAATCCGCAACGATGTGAAGAAGGAAATCCATTTCGAGTTTTAAGTGGATGCGGCATTGCTTTTTATCTTGCCTGTGCGCTTCGAAAACGAATGCGCGAAGAGAATTTGCTTCCGCAAGATTCGTTCGATGTCAAAGAACTCTTAGACCTCGTTGCCCTTGGCACGATCGCTGATGTGGTCCCTCTGACAGGAATCAATCGTATTTTGGTTTCAACAGGACTCAAGCAATTGCAAACCACGAAATATCCCGGCATTCGCGCACTCATGGATATCGCTTCATTAGAGCCTACTTCCCTTTCAACTCGCTCCGTAGCATTTGCGCTTGCACCCCGACTCAATGCTGCGGGACGTCTGGCACATGCTGACGAAGCCTTGGCGCTTTTGATGACACAGGATGAAATGAAAGCAACGCAGTTGGCTCAAAGACTTGATCATTTAAATCGTGATCGACGAGGACTTGAAGCGACCATGTTTGAAGAAGCGCTCTTTCAGATACAAGGAAGAGAAGATGGTGGCGCACTTATCGTCTCTGCTCCTCATTGGCACCCGGGAGTCACGGGCATTGTGGCATCCAAACTTGTGGAACAGTTTGATCGCCCTGCTGTGGTGATTGGCGGTTATCCCATCTGTCGTGGTTCTGTTCGTTCAACGAAAAATCTCAACATCATAAACTGTCTCACGGAAACAGCGCAGATGCTGGAACGCTATGGTGGTCATGCCGTCGCTGCGGGGCTTACGATCCTTCCTGAAAAAATTGAGGCATTTCGCGAAATGTTTTCACAGATCTGCAAGGAACATCTCGCCAATGCTTCTCCCATGTTTACTTCTGTGGACGGCTCTCTCTCGTTTAACGTGTTGAGTCCCCAATTGCTCGATGAAATAAAATTATTTTCTCCCTTTGGAGCGGGAAACCCTGAACCTCTTTTCTGTTGCGATGATATTGCAATTCGCAATCATCGTATTGTCGGTGAAAAGCATTTAAAATTTGAAGCCTTTCATGAAGGAATTTCTCTCGATGCCATCGGTTTTTCTCTCGGCAAGACACGGCTTCACTCGATGCAAAACATTTCCATAACCTTTTGTCCGGAATGGAATGAGTGGAATGGTTCGCGTAAAATTCAGTTGAAGGTGAAAGAATTGAGACAAAGACTATAAACTATGGACCAACTATGGTCTGTTTTCAAAGGGTGTCATCGCGAGCCCGAAGGGCGTGGCGATCTCCTGAAATCAATGTATACGAGAGATTGCTTCGTCACCCGCCATAAAACATGACGGGATCCTCGCAATGACATACTTTTGCAAGCAGGACATAAATTGAACACAACTTTTTGAACTCTCTACCGAAGAACACCATAACAGACAACAAAAGGAGAATGTATGTCAGAGGCATTTGATTTCGAGATCAGCATACCCAAACCAATACCCCAAGAAGCTGAAGAATTACGTTCTCGTCTTATTTCCTTTCGTCGTGTTATCGATGCATGTGAACAAGGACAGCAAAGTGCCTGCAAAGAAGCTCAGCTCGACCTTAATTTCTCCCGCTTGGCTTATGAACAATTAGTTTCTTTGCAAGGTGGTCGGCGTGCAACTAGAAACGACCGCTGTCAAGTGCAGCAAATTTCTTATGACACAGGAAAACAAGTTACGAGTAAGAAAGTTGTGGCCGGAGGAATACATTTCTGCGTGCCATCAGAGGGTTATTGGTTAACATATTATGCAGAAAACATTCAAAATGCACAGGATGGACTTGCTTCCGTGTATGCACAACGCCGAAGATAAAAGTCCGTTTTAACAAGTGCTCGAGGTGAATTAGTATGTCATCCCTGCGTAGACAGGGATCTAGTATTTTCGATGGTTCTGGATTCCCGCTTTCGCGAGAATGACATACAAAAGTAATTTATGAGATAGCTTCTATAGAGTTCATCATGTTCGAAATAAAAGTCATTAAATATTTTAAAGCCAGTCACGGTCTCTATAATTTTCAAGGAGAAGATGAACCGATCCACGAGCACCACTGGCGCATGGAAGTCGTCGTCACATCTGAAGAGGTCGATGTTTCCGGGTGTGCGATCGATTTTCATGAAGTCGATCAAGCGATTGCAGAAGTCATTCGTCCCTATGAAGGAAAAGCCTTTAATGACGTGGAACCTTTTATTGAAATCAGCCCCTCAGCAGAACTGATCGCCAAACATTTCTACAACCGGCTCGCGCCGGCTTTCAATAAACAACACACCGCACTGTTATCGGTAACAATATGTGAAGATGATTATCATCGAGCAACCTATTTCACTTAAGGAATTCCCGGTAGAGGCATTGATGGAAAACCAGTATTTTCTGCAAGCGGTATTTCACGATGGATCGGCATTATTTCCCAATTACCTTGATTGCGTAAAACTGCAAGAAGACCATAGACAATAAGAGGATTGTCTGTTTCCAATTCTTCTAAAACAAAGACAAGCTGTTCTGTTGGAAAATATTGGAGAGCCGCGCGCGCAGTCTCATTATAGTTTGTCAGTGTTGCGAGGAGAACAAGCGCTGTTAAAGCCGTGTCATCATCGTGTAGTGCCATAACAATATGTCTGCCAACGCGAAGAGATTCCGCTACTGGAAGAGCCGGAGAATATCCTAATCGCGCAAGACGTGCGAGAGCGATTGCTGCTGAAGGGTGATCTTCTGCATATCGCATGATTAATTCAAAAGAACTGAAAGGGAAAATGCCTTCATCCACAAATATGCGAAAAGTATCTTCTGGCAATTGACCCAAAATAACAATTTTCTGATGTTCACGAAGATGTGGCGTCTGCAGAAACCATTGAAGCGCTTCAAGTGAACCAGCTTGCAGATATTCATGAAGTCGGGCAATTGCCCTATAGCGTTCTGTTTTCAAAGTATTTTGATCATCAGCAATGTCGATCAATGTTTGAATTTCAACCGTGCTTACTTCCATTCTATTGTGTCTTTGTTGCACTGCGTCTGGTTCTTTTTGCTGATCTTCCACAGGAATATTTTCATTTTCCACAAGAGGAACATCCGCTTCACCGGGAAGTACAATGCGTTGTCTTCTTAACCTCGGCTCTTGTATCACTTCTCCGGGAAGACCTGGAGCTTGTCGTCGTTCGCGGTCACGAAGTTCAATGAGTCTCCCCGTGAGCCGTCGAAAATCTCCCCACTGCATCGCCTCAACATACAGCATCGGAATTTCCAAATTATCCTGCATTTTTTGTTGCATCAGCGCGTACAGTTCTGGATCGAGTTCTGCACGAAGTTTGCGACCATTGATGTCATACCGATAATCAAGTGGTGGTTCATGCAGATCCAGCAATGCAGCTCCTGGAGCTGCGATTGCAGAAATGACAACAGCACCCAGAAATATCCATGCTCCCGCAAAATAAAATCCAGAACTCACCGTCAACCGAGCTGCTTGCGGAACAGCTTGCCTTGCCGCTGGTGATCGAAAAAGCTGACGAAGAAATGAGTCCGGTAATCGAACATAGCCTGGACGTGACGATGGGATCGGCACCTCGGGAGGGGGCAACGGCATAGGCGTTACAGGTGGTAATGGAACTGGAATCATTCCAGGCACGTGAGCGCTGAGAATTCCCGATAATTGGGTTGAAAATGTACTTCCAAAAATGGTCATTAAAGCGATTTCCTTTTCATTCGCAATTTTATCGCCCGCTTCAAAAAAAGGTTGCGTTGAAGGAAAAACTTCACGAGGATGCCGCCCATGAAGGAAACATCAGCCATAGCGGTCCTTTCAGGGGGTCTTGATAGCACGGTGGCAATGAAACTCGCAAGGAAGAGTTCCCGCATTGTTCTCGCTCTCACCTTTGATTATGGCCAGCGCGCAGCCAAAAAAGAGATTGCTGCTGCGCAGGGCAGCTGTCAAAAATGGGATATTCCACATAATGTTATTGAGCTTCCGTGGCTCGCAAAAATCACACATACAGCGCTTGTACAGAAAGAGCGCAAGCTCCCAAAATTCAACGCCACAGAGCTTGGACAAAGCAAGGATCGGGAACAGAAATCGGCGATAGCCGTGTGGGTACCGAATCGGAATTCGGTTTTCTTAGCTATTGCTGCAGCGCATGCTGAAGCGCTGGCGGCTGACGCGATTGTGGTCGGATTTAATGCTGAAGAGGCGGCAGCATTTCCAGATAACAGCATCGACTTCATAAAGACATTGAACCAAACTCTTACTTTCTCAACACAAAATAAAGTGAAAATTATCTGCCCAACTGCGGAGATGAACAAAATCGATATCCTCAAAAAAGCAGTGGAACTTGACATTGATCTTGAGAAGCTTTGGTCCTGCTATGAAGGTGGAGAAAAACCTTGTGGTGTTTGCGAATCATGTGCGAGAACAAAGAGAGCGATGCAGGTCATAACACCCCATACCCCCTCTCACCTTAAGAGGGGGAAACAATAATGAAACAACATTTCCTCAAAAGAACACTTTGCTATGATGGGTCACAACTTCGCTCTCACTGGATCTTCGAGCAAACAGATGAAGCCGGAGATGCGATTCTCTCCTTTATTGGTCCGGCTGATGTGCCGACCACAAATATGGTGGATCTGATAGATGTACGAAATAATGCTCCGATTGCAAGTCGATCGATGCTGCATTTTTTGATCGAACATTTTGAAACCGATCTCGAAAAGACGATCCTGCGTCAACGATTGCTTGTCGCAAGTGCTTTAGAATTGTTATGCACACACATCTCAGTAATGCGCCTGTCTGCTCTGGTCTCGCGCGCGCCCGCTAAAAACCTTGCGGGTGCTGACGAGGCCCATCACAGCGGCGCAGATATATCGTGGTTGCAATTAAAAAGAATTGGAAATGATCTCTATGACGGTGACCGAAAACTGTCGGTCTGTATTGCAGCCCCATCAACAGTTTCCTGTTGTATCCATTTTGGCATCAACATCGACAGTGAAGGGACACCAGTACCAACGCGTGGACTTGCTGACTATCATATCGATCCACAACCATTTGCTGATGAACTGATGAAACGTTATGTGGAAGAAGAAGCATCACTAAAAATTGCACGATGTAAAGTGAGAGCAATTGAATGATTAACCAAACTGGTCCACATTTTCTCTCAGGGTACGGACGCTGCGGTTACGCTCCGCGCGTCCTCTGTTTCCGTCGGCGCGATCTATCAGAAAGCATCGACGCGCCTCAGTCAAAGGCCCCCTGCGAAAAAATCTTCACCAGTTTGGTTAAGAGTCCATTGTTTATAACATATGAGGAGATAGAGGATGTCATCATCAGCACGACTCATTGAAATCTTTAGCTCCATCCAAGGTGAAGGGACACTTGTCGGAACGCCGATGACCTTTATTCGCTTTGAACAGTGCTCTTTTGGTTGCCACTACTGCGATACGCCTGAGAGTTTCAAAAAACATGCAACTTTTCGTGTGGAGATTCCACCGCGATCAGCACAATTTCAAACTTTTCCAAATCCGGTTTCTGCTGAAACGCTCAATGAAATTCTCATCTCCTTCACAGATCCTTATATAGCAGTAACTGGCGGGGAACCCGTGGAACAAGGCGACTTCCTCGTCTCGTGGCTCCCAACAGTAAAGCACCGCAAGGTGCTGCTGGAGACAAATGGTGTTCATGCCGACGAACTCAAAAAAATTATTTACTTCATCGATATCATAAGCATGGATGTAAAACCTCCAACATCGACCGGCACAGGAAAATCATATTGGAAAGAACATGCCGCATTTCTGGATGTGGTACTTGAAGCAAAAAAGGAAATTTATTTAAAACTCGTCGTCACAGAAAATCTCACAAATGAAGACATTGAAAATTGTATCTCTCTTATCCTAGAAAAGCGGCGAACGCCGCTGATTTTGCAGCCGGTGAGTCAAACGAAAACTTTTCAGAAAACCGTTTCTGCACAGCGACTATATGAGATTGAGCAGAGGTGTCGCGCAAAACTTTCGGATGTTCGTGTGCTTCCGCAAATGCATAAAGTGTGGGGAGTGCTCTAATGCGGCGCTTGCGCAAAACGTATGAAGATCATGAGCTGATAACACTCGCATCATATGCTCAGAAAAGCGGCGACAGCCGCGGAAGAAAACAACCAGAACCTGAGGATCCTTATCGCACCGCATTTCAACGCGATCGCGATCGAATTATTCATAGCCAGGCTTTTCGTCGGCTTGAATATAAGACTCAAGTTTTCGTCAATCATGAAGGTGATTACTATCGCACGCGACTCACCCATACACTTGAAGTCGCACAAATTGCGCGAACCATTTGTCGAACACTTCAGCTCAATGAAGATTTGGCGGAAGCAATTGCCCTCGCCCACGATCTTGGTCACACTCCGTTTGGTCATCGCGGCGAAGAAGTGCTTCATCTTTTGATGAAAGACTCTGGTGGTTTTGAACATAACCGACAAAGTTTTCGAGTTGTCACTTTTCTGGAACATCGTTACCCAGACTTCCGTGGCTTAAATCTCACGTATGAAGTCCTTGAAGGGATTGTGAAACACAGTGGAGAATTCGATAAATCAGAGATCCCCGAGTTTCCTGACAAAGGCTATCCTTCTCTCGAAGCTCAAGTGGTCGATATGGCCGACTCCATTGCGTATATGAATCACGATATTGATGACGGTGTAAAAGCTGGAATGATTACACTTCATCAACTGGAAAAAGTAGAGCTGTGGCAACAATCCTTTGATGATATTGTTCGCCGTTTCCCGGACACTCCAAAAAAAGTTCAGATCAATCGTTCTATCAGTCATCTGACAACGCAACTCGTGAACGATCTCTATGATGAAACCGAAAAACGTTTAGAAAAACTTTCGTTGCAGACTCCAGAAGATATTCGGGAACGAGGAAAAGAAGTCGTTTCCGCAAGTAAGGAAATAGAAACTCAAACAGAAAATTTAATGCAATTTCTTCATGCGAATCTCTATCGTCATGAGCGCGTCGAACGTATGGCAAAAAAATCGGAAGAGGTGCTGACGCACCTTTTCAGGAATTACGTCTCAACTCCAAGTTTACTCCCACCGTCACTTTGCAAGGTCGTAGAAAAGGGTGAAACCCCAAAGCGCGCCATCTGCGACTATATCGCCGGCATGACCGACCGCTTTGCACTGGATGAACATGCGAAACTTATAAAGAACTAATCGAATTCAAAATTTTTATGAGATGAATACAAACTTTGATGCATCCAGTAGGCGGAGAAAACTTTTTTCACGTAGAGATTGGTTTCACGATACGGAATTTCTTCTATAAATTCTTCAACTTCAAAGTTTTTCTGACGTTCAGAGCGTTTGAGCCAACGGCTTACCGCCTCTTCTCCAGCATTATAGGCAGCAATCCAGGCAACCGGTTTTTCCGGAAACATTTTCGCTAATTTCTCAAGATAACGAACACCGTAATATATATTCGCTGAAGGTTTATACAGAAGTTCTCTATTAAAAACTTCTTCTGTTTCCTGCGGCTCTAATTTCTCCGCAGTCGTTGGCATCAACTGTAAAAGTCCAATCGCTCCGACATCGGAAAGAGCATCGGGACGAAACAGCGACTCGGCCCACATCACTGAGTAGACAAGCGCTGGATCAAGATCACTCTTTTGAAGAGCCTCAAGAACAAAAGAACGATAGGCTTGTGGATACATCTGCTGCCACACATAGATTTCAAAAGGATCTCCATTCGGGAATCGTTCTCGTATAGAACGAAAGCGATCAGACGCAATACGATAGGCATAATTATGAGCAAAATTTTCCGATGCAAGGAAGAGCACAAGAGGATCGAGCTTTGGATGATATTCACGAAATGCATTGAGCTCGCGCGCAACTTCTTCACGCAGTCCAAGACGATGAAAAAGGAGAGCTTTTGCCAAATGAGGCGATGTAGACGCTATTTCCTCTGGGCTTGGCAAATGGACCTGCCATACATTCGATGCCGTCATCACAGGAGTTTCAATTTTTTTATGAAGCGCTTGAAGACGATGGGACGCCAAACCTCGATAATATCCGACCGGTTTTTCCTCCCAAAGTTCGCGATAAAGAAGTATCGCCTCTTCTCTTTTCTGAAGTTTTTCAAGCACCCGCCCTTTCCAATAGCGGACACGATCAGAAATAGAATTTCTCTCTCCAAGAAGCTGGTCAAAAACTTCAATCGCTTCTTTATACTGACCGAGTTTATAAAGACACCATGCTCGATTCCAACGCGTGTTCATCGCCAAATCGCCATGAGGATGAAGGGTCAGCACATTCGTCAATGATCGAAGCGCATCTTCATATTTTCCCTGCACCAGTTCTAACGACGCTCGATAGTAAATTGTTTGACGTCGAGCAACAGGCGCATCTTTGTGACGTATGAGAATTTTCTGTAAAAATTGATCTGCTTTCTCGTATTGCGAATTTTTGGCATAGGTCCATACAAGCTGAGAAAGGATTTCATCCTGCAGCTCACTGTCATCTGATTCTTTTTCGATTGATTCTAAAAGCTCAAGAGCACGCTGATACTGATGAAGACGAGCTTCACATTTGGCTAAAAGGAGCTGCGCTCTTCTTTTGAGTTTTGACGAAGAGATCGTTTCCATGAACCGAACCAAACGTTTTTTCGCTTCAACCCAAGCTCCATGTTCTTCAAAAGATTCCACAATGCGATATTGCAGCTCAGGCTCGGGAAACCACTTCTCCAGGAGCTTCGCTCTTTTCTGGGGAAAAAGAGAAAAAAGTTCATGCGCAGCAGAAAGTTCATTTTCATTTGTCGATGTCACGAGCAAGGCTTCCAGTATTTTTTTTGCGTCATCCCACTTTCCCAAAGCAGTTACATTTTTGAAAAGAAGAACATTGATTTCTCGAAATTCAGATATCGTTTTGGCTTTTCCACGAACTTCCTCAAGGAGAAAAAAACTTTTTTGATAGAGTCTTTGCTCAAAAAAAATTTTCGCCAAAAGTTTTTTTGCTTCATTATTCCAAACAGAATCGGGCTCTTGCTGCATAAGGAAATGGAGAATATTTCGGGCTTCTTGCCACTTTCCTTGTTGGAAAAGAAGACGTGCACGATAAAAGAAAAGATAATCTTGAAGAAGAGGAAGATTTGCTTCCTCAAGAGAAAAGAAAATATTTTCAGCTTCGACCCAGTTTCCCTGTTGATACGCGACAGAGCCAATAAGAAAAAGAAGTTCTTCTTTGCGTAACTCAGCTGTCTGTTGCAGGAGTTTTTGTGCATCCAGAAGCGCTGGGTGGAGAAATCCGGGAGAACGTAAGAGAAGATGAAGTTTTTGCTCAAGCGGCTTTTGAGGTTCGACGCGCTTGTTCATACTATGAGCAGAAGAGACAAAAAATAATAAAGAGAAAAAAATTGCAGCGAATGTCATCCTGAACCCGAACGTCATTCCCGTAAAAGCTGGAATCTCATGAAATTCAGGAGATCCCTGCTTCCGCAGGGATGACCTGCTAGGCAAACAAAATCTAAAACGATGTTCCGACTTGCAAGAGAAGGACGCCATTTTTCGCACTTGTTCCAAGCGTATCATCTGTTAAATTTCCTAAACGATCTCGATTGAGAACGATAAGAGCATATCCCACTCGTCCCACAATGGGGAGTCCGTACCCAACAATAAAGTCAGCACGTAGTTCACTTCCTACTCCTAAGAAAAAATTATCAAAGAAGGTAGAAAATTTATCACTTCCCCCTTCATGCGCATTAAAAGCATTGCCATAATCAGCAAAGAAGGCACCATGCAAATTTTTAAGAAAAATGGGAGCGGTTCCAAGACCACGTTGGGGCGACGTCAGAGGAAAACGATATTCACTGGAAAAAAGCATGGCGCGCGTGCGAGAAAAAGAGGCTGTCGGCAAACCACGCAAAGGAAAATAAAAGAAGGAACCTCCACCTGCCATCGAACCCTCTCCGAGCGCGCCCCCGAGGCTAAAGGTTCCTTGAATCAATCGATCACCACGCGTCATGCCACCTGCGCCACGAAACGCAAGCACATGTCGGCGACCTAAATGAAGATATTCACGCCAATCGCCCACAAAAATAGTTTGTTCATTTCCACTGGCAGATCCAAGAGCTTTATCCGTTATCGACGTAAAGAAACGAACAGATCTTCCCCCCTGTAAGCTTATGGAAGCGGGATATTCTTCTGCATCGCCATAGGCATAGACAAAACGAAATCCAGAAAAAATTCCCAAGTTTAAAAGAGCGCTTTCAGCCGCAGAAAGAGAGGTCTTCGGAAAACGATCTTCATAAAAAAAGGAGGTGGAAACTGCATGACGTCCAAAAGGAAAACTCAAAAAACCGTAACCACTTCGTCTCTCTTCAAAATAGCGAACCGTACGTCGAACGAGATTATTATTTGAATCTTGTGTCAGAAACGTTAAGTTTCCGTAGTTCACAACTCCATCGTTGACTCCCATTCCAACCGCCGGACGATAACGATTATAGACATAGGTACCGAAATATCCGAGATGTTGAGCATCTAAGCGATAAGAAACGCCTCCATTCCAACCATGAAACCGGAGAGCATCAGTGCCGCCCGTAAGAGCCGAAAAGATCGTCGTATCGCCGGTATAGAAAACATTGGGGGCAATAAAACGTGGGAGAAGAAGCGATTTTCCAAAAGCGTTATAGTCTTTAACGGTGTATCGACCAGTTTCGAAACCCTCCTTGGTAACGGGTCCTGCCGTCTGCGGTGTTCCGGCCCTCCCACTTATTGCGGGAGACCCTCCCGGAAGCACCTCCGACGTCACCCGATTTATGGAGTTTCGAAACTGGTCAAACGACCGGTTCTTTGTAAATCGTATTTTTTTCAACTGATACCCTTTTGCCGTGTAGGCTTGGACAATAATTTCGCCATTGGGTTGAAGCGCCGGATGAAACACACCTGTCATCACATTGCTTATTTGTTCCACACGACCAGTCGCAACATTGAGACGATACAGATTAAAAATTCCTGTTTCGTCTGAAACATAAGAGAGATATTTTCCATCCGCAGACCAAATGGCATCTTCTTCGCGACCTTCGCGTTTCACCAAGCGTTTCAGTTGCTTTCCTTGTGCTGAAAAAAGAAAAAGCTTCCACAGTTCATTTTTCTGATGAAGGGTCACCACAAAAGTCTTTCCATTGGGAGACCATGCAGGATGAGAAAATCTGGTTTCAGAAAGATCCACCAGCGTTTTTATTTCTTTTTTATCGCGTTGATATATTTTCAACACATCTTTCTCTGCAGAGCCTGAGACATATAAAACCTGATTTCCGTCAGGATGAAGAGCGAGATCATGAGCGCGTTCGCCTTGAGTTAATCGAACCACTTTCTTTGTTGTGAGATTATATTCCCACAGATCATAGTACGAAGAATAACGTTTATGACTCGCCAACGCGGAAAAGATAAATCCCGATCCATCGTTAAGCCATGACAGGGCGACAGCTCCCTGCTTTTTTCGAAGCGCTTCGGTTTTTCCGGTTTCAAGATCAAGCAGATGAAGTTGAGATGCATGTTCAGGAGAAAAAACAGCATACACGAGTTTTTTTCCATCGGGGGAGAGTCGGGGAATTTTATATTGTTGATGACGCTTTGGAGTCAGAACATTTGAAAGCTCGGTTAATTCTCCACGATTTTCTTTTTCTTGCGCATATTTTTGTTCAAGTGTTGCATGCCATTCTTTCCACAATTTGAGAAAAGATTTTCCATACACTCTTTTCGCTTGATGATTAACCATGGTCAGCAAAAGCGAATGCTGCGTGTAGTGATTGAACTGAAGAAATTTTGCTTCACCATAGGTATGAATAAGATATTGAATAAACTTCGATCCGAAAAGATACGCCACATGATAACTGGGCCATTCCCAGCTCAGACCATCGGCTTGATTGATACCAGGGAAACGTCCTTCAACAACAGAGGTCCGAATAATCATTTCCGAAAGTGACGCGTATGTTCGTCCAAATCCGCTCTTGGAACTTTCTTCATAGGTTGCAAAACCCTCTTTCACCCATACGGGAGTAATACCAGCAGGAGCCACGACCTTGCCGAAGAGAAGTCGAAAGGGTTTCCAAATACCGCGGGCGGGATCGAGATGAAGAATATGCGTGTATTCATGTGTGATCAAAACACGAAGCCAATCATCATAATATGACAGACTCGATTCTGATCGTGGCGCTACCACATTGAGCGTGATCCAATTATACGGAAGAACCGTTGCAAAACCGTTTGCTTCATCGGTGTTATCCAGCAAAACAACTTCTGTTTTCCCCCATGGCTTCCACCGAAGCTCGGGTGAAAACTTGGCATGCACCTCTTCAAAAAGGCCTGCGGCCTTTTCTGCGGTGACTTGCAGATGTAAGGGATAATTTATGTTGAAGTGTTCTGTGGTAATCGTCTTCCACTGAAGTTTCGGATCATAGCGACCAGCAAAGGAAGGAAATGAAAAAAGGAGAAAAAATAAACTAAGTGTGAAGAGACGAATAAAATACATTTGGTTGAGAATACTGATTTTTCCTTCACTCGAAAAGAAAAAATTTTATCCAACTATGGCAGAGTGGAAAGCCAACTCGCAGCGCTTGCAATACGAATGTTTCCCACTCGTTTATCCACACCTGGACGCTGCACAAGCTGCACAGCGGGGACCTGTAAACGTTCTGAAAAAGAAATCAACGAATCTTCAGGACGAACCTCGGCCAATTTTGCTTCAACCAGAAGCCACGGACGTCGATCCTTGGTGAGACAAAAATCGACTTCTCTACGCTCACGATCGCGTAGAAACGAAAGATCAAAATCTCCATATCCTAAATCGCGCCAAAGCGAAACCGCTTTGAAAAGATGACTCGCAACCATATTTTCAAAACGTGCGCCTTCATCTGTAACCTGCGACCAATCCCAAAGGTAAACTTTTTTCTCTTTATGAATACTGCGGGAAATATTCGTAGTATAAGGCTTGAGCGTAAAAATGATATAAAGACGCTCCAGCACTTCAAGCCACTGTCGAACCGTGTTGTATGCAACTTGGAGATCTTCTTTAAGGCTATTGATGCTCAGGAGAGAACCGATTCGAGAAGGAAGCAGAAGCAATAAGTGCTCAACGAGCGTCAAGAGAGAAATATTGGTCAAATCGCGAATCTCTTCTCGAACCAGCAATTCCCTTCTTTGGAGGGACCAGCGAGAATGAGCCTCTTTCGTCGCTGCAAAAAAAGGTTCAGGAAAACCTCCGAAAGTAAGTAATTGTTCAAAGCCGTCATAAGAATAGAGAGTTTCTTGTGCAATCAAGAGTTCTTCCGGTCGACCGATACGATCTGGCCGAAGGAGCTCACCGCACGTAAAGGGATGGAGATGAAAGAGAAAATATCGGCCAACCAGACTATCACCACCTCGGCGGTAGACATCAAGCCGAGCGCTGCCAGTGACGAGCATCTGTAAAGTGTCGCGGTATTTATCGTACGTTCCTTTAAGAAAATTTTTCCAGCGTTCATATTTATGGAGTTCATCGAGAACAACGCATTTATGGTGAATAAAGCTTTTTTTCAAAATCTCTTCACGGTCTTCGGCAAAATCCCAATTATAATATTGGCCGCCGACTCGTTGAAGGAGTTGTTTCGCAAGTGTTGTTTTTCCGACTTGGCGCGGGCCAGAAAGAAAGACCATCTTCTTCATGAGATCGCGTTCAATAAATGGGGAGAGGCTACGCATGCTTCTTATATACCACTGAAAACTTGGCATGCCAAGTTTTCATTTAAGTATAAATGAAAATGAGCCACATGCAGGCACACTTACTGACACGCCCCATTCATACACTGACCATTGGTGATGTTTCTGGTTCGATCAGAGCATTGAGTTCCATTTGGCTGTTGTCTGGTTCTCACAGTGTTGCCATCGCAGTAATGGGTGAGACACGGAGTGGGAGGAGCAGCCGATGATTGCAGGAGGGCGAGCTGGACAAGACACGCGCGCGTTGGGGGTTGTGGTTGAGCTGGAGGTGGAGGAAGCGGAACGATCAACGACGGTCTTGGTTGCGTCGCACATCCGAGGATGGGAGCGCTTTGACACTGTCCTTGTTGGCACTTTCCCATGAGACACGTGGCTCTGTCCTCACACGGGTTTCCATTGGGACGACGCCCGGTGGAGGTTATCTTCAGTCCATCAAGTTCACAACGATAGGTTTCGCAAGGATTGAGGAGATGACGTCCGAAGAGATCGTTGAGATAATCGAGGCAGCGTTGGTACGGTTTCCCCGCATCATCGGGATCGGGAAGACGAGCAATCTCTGGTCGTGGAGGTGGA